>CALRFB010000013.1:0-8884 GCA_943356455.1 Candidatus Nomurabacteria bacterium
GCTCGCCGCTACTTCGGGAATTCTGTTTGGTTTCTGTTCCTCCAGGTACTGAGATGTTTCACTTCCCTGGGTGTGCTTCTTACAGTAAATGTAAGATTATAGAAGTTTATTCTATAGGGTTTCCCCATTCGGAAATTTCCGGATCAAAGGTTATTAGGCACCTCCCCGAAACGTATCGCCGCCATATTGCGTCCTTCCTCGCTATCAAGAGCCTAGGCATCCGCCATGCGCCCTTACTTTCCTATTAGGAAATGTATTAATCACGATAATAATTGATCACCGCTTTTGTAAAGTGATCAATTTGTTTTTTGGTTTTCTACCCTGCGCATTGCTCTATGCATTTTTCCTCGACCGCTCGAGGTGCATGTAGATACGCAGTTTTCCGATCTCACACTAGACGAAAAGACCATAATGATAACAGTCATTTAATTGATTCAATTTCAGAATGTGGACCGGATTTAAATTTTCAAACAACACATCATATGACCAGATTCAGAGTAATAAAAAGCCGCCTCTCGGCGGGCAGACACCAAAACTATTCGGTGAACTACCGCCTTTTTGGGTTACTTATGTATATCTGATACTTCATACGACATGGGGAGTATATACTAGCTCCAAATGGAAGTCAAATGTTTTTATTTGGTTGTAAAAGCCTTGTACGGAAAGGGCCTTATCTTGCTTGACAAAGTACGTTTTTGGGTGTAAAATACTAGTACATAAAGTCACAAATAGGTTTGGTTCTGGGAGCCGGCATCCTGCTAAAATGTGCCGGTTTCCAAAACTACATCTATATAAAAAACCGCCCCAACTTTTTACAGTGGAGGCGGTTTTTTATTTGAGAATGTAACTATTGTTACATCTTTTTCATCGTAGTATTTTCACGAATAGTTGAGATCGCATGAGCAGCTGCTTCCTTGCCACCAAGGCCGAAAGCGAGACCACCTGCAATAGCAAGCATAGCGATAATACCAGTGAATAGAATCTGCATGAAGCTTGCAGCAATACCGAGCTCAGAAAGCGCGATAATGAATGCAAATATCCAGATTGCCCAATGTGCGATCGAACCGAGGAGGTTTGCAGAGCGAACGTTCGCCATGCGAGCTGAACCACGGATAAACTTGCGCATAAAGTCTGAGATGACTGTTGCCATAACGAGAACAAGCGCAGCGACGATAACACGAGGCAAGTACTGAACGACTACATCACGGAGGAACTGTGTAACTTCAGTAAGCTGAAGAACATTGAGTGCAGTCATAAGGAATACTGCAACGATGAACCACTTAACGAGGTCACCCAAGAATTTGCCGACGTTGAGACGCATGCCGGCACGTGCCAACATATCCCCTGCGCCTGCACTTTCGAAAACTTTATCGATCTTGAGGGCGGTGAAAAGCTGATTGATTGCTTTGCCGACTACAGAACCGATGATCCAACCGATGATAAAGATAATGATCGCGAGGACAAGGCCAGGGATAAAGCTCATGAAGCCCATCCAGAGAGCATGTAATGACGAGGCGAAAGTTTCGCCCCATGTTGAAAGTACCATACTGTTTATTTACTAACGTTTACAATTTATAACAATACAACTTTAAATTTCGACCTTTAAAGTACAGAGCAAGTATAGCACATTTAGGCTGTTTTACGGCTAGGTGTGGATAAGGCCAAAAGAGCCGGGTTTGACACCAGTTTTTCGTGTGGGAAATCTAAAATATCTCGGACGAGTTTGTCGTACATCTCGATACGGTAAATATATTCTTGAGTATCGAAAACGGCATATGAAAGTTCTTTGCCAACTTCGGCTTCAAGTTTGCGAACAGTGTCTTCGATCCAAGGCTTACGCAAATTGTCACCGACGATAAGCATATCTACCCTGCCTTCGATATCTTTTTCGCGAATGAATATACCCGAAACGACGAAGAGTTTGATTTTACCAGCTTTTTTAAATCGACGTACCAATTCTTTTTTATTGAGAAATTCTTCTTCGACGAGCAAGCCTCGAAGTGAATCATTGTAGTGGAATTCGGGATTGAGATACCATCCTTCGGTTTTCTTTTTAGCTTTTTTGCCTTTACGAATAACGTCTTTTGAAAATGAACGCTTCTTGAGGAAATCGATACTCTGGAGTTGTTTACATTCGCGAGCAGCTTTGGTGCGAGGAATACGCAAACGCTTGGCAACGTCTTCACTGTCTACTGATTCGTCGGCATTGAGCAAAAAAAGACGCATGATTTTAACCCGAGCCTCCGATCCGAAAATTTTGGCAAGTTCTTTCATGGGGTTAGTATACTCTCTCTAGGAAAGGAGGGCAAAAGCAATAAACCCAGATATCACTGAGGGTTTTTACTCTACTTCTGTAAATGACTTAATTTACTTGTATATAAGGCGTTGTAAATGGTGTTGTCGTGGTGGGTGTGCCAAGGCCATTTGTAAAAATCCTGAAAGCAGTAGCGGAGTTAGTAATATTCCATCTAATCTGCTTAAGGAAACCACGGTACATACCGGGGCCACCGACTTGATCAGTTCTAGACGTGAAATATGCGGTAAAATTTTCTTGGGTACCGGCAGTGATTTTCCAGTTACCGTTTTGTGTTGTCGCTGTCAGGTTATCTGCGGATAACCAGCCGAATGAAACTCCATACCAATATATATTCATACCACTTTGTAAACTTTCTAGTCCATCAAACTGTCCGTTGGTTATCCAAGAAGGATTTGCTGAAATATAGGCATCGCACCCAACTGCTTTAATCGAAAACTTAAATTGAAAGGTTGCCATGTCATTGTTGTTTCCTGCGATTGCATTCACGCTACTAATCGCTGAAATTGGCGACACAATAAGACTTGGGGAAACTTGACATTGTCTCACAACACCGGTACCGTAACCGGGTACGCTACTTGTTGTAACCGAAGCAACTGATGCGGGTTGCTGAATAGATATGGTCGAAACTTTTTTCCATAAAGTCATACAACTTAAAATCAGCACTATTCCTAGAATAACTAGTATGTATGTCCATCGACTTCGTATTTTTTTCATTATAGTATCAGTATAGCAAATGTACCTATATATAATGTGCTATATGTGCAAAACAAAAAATCCCTTATTTTCATAAGGGATTTTTTGTAAATTTCTGTGGAAACTTCGGATTGGTTTACTTAAGTTCAACCTTACCACCTGCTTCTTCGATCTTCTTCTTGAAATCATCTGCATCGGCTTTCTTGACGCCGTCTTTGAGAGTTGCTGGTGCGCCGTCAACGAGGTCCTTCGCTTCCTTGAGACCAAGGCCGAGAACTTCCTTAACTACCTTCATGACTGCAATCTTTTGTTCACCTGCTGAAGCGAGAACAACAGTGAAGCTGTCTTTTTCTTCGGCTGCTGCACCTGCGCCTGCTGCTGGAGCGGCTGCAACTGCTGCGGCTGAAACGCCGAACTTTTCTTCAAGTGTCTTCACAAGTTCGTGAAGATCGATGACTGACATAGTGTCGATTTTCTCAACAAGGTCCTTGAACTTTGCTGGAATTTCTACTGATTTTGTTTCTTCCATATAGTTTAAATAAAAAATTAATATACTTTTAATGTGAGTTTGCTAAATACTTTTCGTATTTAGGCTGCCTTAACCTTTGCAATTTCCGAGACCACAACGGCAAAGCGCTGGATTGGAGAATTGATAAGATTGACGAACTGGGCAATGAGCGTTTCGCGAGGTGGAATGGTTGCGATCGAGAGCATGTCTTTTTGAGACTTAAATACTCCATCAAATACGCCGCCAACAATCTCGACTTTATCCTTGTTCGTCTTCGAAAATTCGTAGACGGCACGCGCTGGCGCGAGGAGATCATCGCTCCATGCAACAGCAATTTCGCCGGGCATGTCTGGCATTTCTCCTTGGTAGCCACCTTCGCCGAGTGTTCGCTTGAGCAATGTCTTTTTCATGACACGGAACTTTGAACCTTCAGCACGGAGACCGCGGCGGAGTGCCATACCTTCAGCGACAGTAAGTTTATCGAATTTTACAAAGACGATAGTTTTTGCATCTTTCGTAATACCAGCTGCTTCTGCCAAAAGTGATGTTTTCTTTGCTTTAGTAAGAGCCATAGTGTAAATGTAATTATGTTTTCGACCGCCGGATTGATGCTTGCGCACCAAATAAAAAACCGGCCATATAAGGCCGACATGAGTCGTTTCAACCATAGCCAATGCTATGTGTAGAGTCCTCGGCAGGTCTTCTGTGTAAGTTCGGTAAACCGCGCTTACAATGCCCGCTGTCTTTGGCCTATGGGGCTATATTACCCTATTATAGTTTTTCGTCAATATTCAGCCGACTTGGGAATTTGGTTCGATTTGTGAATGTTGTCCGACCAGTTGGTGTCACCCGACTAGTTCCCTGTTACTTCTTGAATGCGCTGGTTTAGGGTTTTAGCCTGGCCGTATTTGGCATTGTCGTGCAAGTTGATTGCATAGAGAAATAAAATACCAGCTATAAAAAGAAGCGTGACAGCGAGGGAAAATTTGAAAAAATGTTTTCTATTCATACATACTGCGGGTAGGGGTACTTACTAGCGCTAATGGATATCGATAAATAACGCCGATTTGCTCCCGACCGTAACTGCGCTTCGACCGTTTGGTGCAACAATAGCACGAGGTGAAGTCATAGCACCAAGTGCTGTTTCAATTCCACTCGAAAGATCGAATGATGCGGCTTCGTACGTAGTATCGTTTTCCCTAACAAAAAAAGCCAGATTGGGTGTCGCCAAATCAAAACCAACAACTGAAGTTTTTTCTGTACGTTTTACTTCTGATATTTTTGTAAATGATGTATCGAATACTGCAACTGTATTTGCTTTAAAAGTGGCGAGTGTTTTATTGACAACGTCGGTAAATGCTACGCCCGCAGAAGTTTCAGCAAAAAGTTTCAGGTTTTTGTTTGAAAAATCGTATGCGTAGTCATATGATCCATCGTCGTACCCGAGTGTTAAGCGAGCTACTTGTTCTCGTGCGATCCACGTTGCAGTTTTTGCGGGCTGGGGTAAGTCTGCCAAGATTACAGTCTGACGAGTACCGATATGGATTTCAGATAACGTCGCTTCGTTTGGAGTTTGACTAGAACTAAAAAAGATAATCGTCTTATTGTCGGCATGCCAGAGAGCTGGTTTGTCGGATTGATTTGTGGTTAGTCGAATCGATTTCCCCGTTTTTATACTGTACACAAAAAGACCGCCGTCGCTGTAGGCAATATATGCACCATCATTTGAAATAATCGGATTGGCTATGACAACATTTCCAAGGGCATCTTTATTGATTTCACCAAATGCTTTTCCTGAGTCACCCAGCACGTCGTAGTATGCATATCCTCGCTCGGTGAGATATGTCATGGTATCGTCGGTCCACGAAATTTCATCGACATAGTCAGCGTTTGGCACTGCAATGTATTGCTTGGTTTGCAAATTGAGGATGTATGGCTTGGTATGTTCACCGCTGGGGTCAGCAAAGCGGAGGTTGGCTACAATATATCGACCGTTGGGAGACCACGACACGATATTCTTAAATGAAGCACCCGCTACTTGAGCGACTACTGGGGCCTCGAAAAATTGCTTGGCTTCTGCAAAGTCTCTCGCCAATGCAGATTTTGTTGTTATCGGCGGCAGCTGATCGGGTACAGGAACCTGGAGTGATTCTGGAGTTGAAACGAAAATAAGAGTAATGAGACCGGATAATATGATACCGATAAACATAAGTACTCTTTTTAAGAACGACTCTGTGAACATGCAAAAAGTATACCATGCAAAAACCGCCTGTTTACACAGGCGGTTTGAAATTTTGTTTAGTTTTTCAAACTTCTATTTTTGCAGGAGGATCGTGGCGACATTTTGCGAAACACCACAGTCGATAAGTAGTGTAGATGGCAGCGTTGCACTCGTGAGTTTTATAATTTTAAAACCGTATGCCTTGACTGCATATGTCGCACCGATGTGTACAGATACAGCTTGAGGTGATCGGTTGTCTATCATAATACTCGTACCGTTTTTATACGTGACATTGTTTGGATGTGCCTGACAAGTCGTGTCTAGCTGAATACGCTTGTCGGCATATGTAGCGAGCGCCTGAGCGTATGTCATAGTTGTTTTGGGTGCATTTGTACTACCAGTCGAATTTTGGCTACCATCACTTGTATCTTCTATTGGTTCAATGATCACATCGTCCGTTGTTGGGGCTTTGGTTTTAGCCTTGAACAAAAAGAAAGCGCCTGAAGCAACAATAATAACGAGAACGATCCAAAGAACAATTTTGCTTGTAGGGTTTTGCATAGTAGCGTTGTGTAATTAATTATAATCTCTATCTATTAGAGCACTACTACACCAAAATGCAATGCCTTAATACGCAACAATACAACGCAAAGGTTTTTTATTGACACTACGAACAACATACAACCCAGGAGAATATGCTGAAAGATCAATCGAAGTACTTTTATATTTGATACACCTACCGTCGATAGTACATACAATGAGTGGCTCAGTACACGATGTACATACAACACTGTTTGTTTTTGAATTAAAAGTAATTGTGTTTTCAGTATAAACAGGCACGGCACAGTTCCACTCTCCAGACAAAACACCGTCGGTATCGTACTCTCGCAAACGTACATAGTTTGTAGTTTGATCTGTTGGCACAAGATTGGTTGTGTAGTCATGACGAATACTTGATGTGCCGTGAGCTGACACTAGTTGTATATCTCGATAAGTACTTCCATCTACAGATAGCGAAACAACGAAGTGGTCGGCATTAATTTCGCTTGCTGTTACCCATGTTGCTTGCAGTATATCCCCTACAAGTTCGCACTCAAATAGTAGGAGATCTACTGGTAACGTTATCTCGGCTTTGTAGGCAATATAGTCAGCTGTATCATTCCAACTTTGCCTAAAGTCGCCTCCGGCATACAACACGTCTTGTAGTGGCTCGCGATAGAGAGCATCTATAAGACCAGCATGAATACCGACATTGTCTGTAATCCAATTTGAACCATTCCAATAACCACAATTTCCTATATTTGCTCCGGTGTTTATCAAGCCAGCACCACCAACGTACAGTCTGTTGTGATACTGTTCTGCGGCAAAAACTGCCATTTGTACACCTCCTCCGACTCCTTGCAGCGTCCCGTTATTCTCACGAGCAATACCTGGTGAAGTGTACGGGCCGACATACGGAAAGTTGCCGCCAACAAACGTAGTGCTATTTACAGTAGCGAAACAACTTGCATAAAAATACCAACATATATCGAGTGGGCGCCATATTGCTCCGTTCCATACACCTACACAATTGGCATTTATCCCTGCGATCATATCGAATGAACCGCAGACATATAGCTCGTTGTTTACAACATGAATATCTTTGACCCGTGGTGGTGTTTGCCATGAACAAGATGTTATTCCTGAAAAGCCACACCACGAAATACCATCCCAGTGCGCCAGAGACACCGCTGGGACATTTTCAACTGAAGTAAACGCTCCGCCAATATACAGTTCGCCATTGTATTCAATACCCGCGTAGGCTTCACCGATACTATTCAATACGGCAAACGGTAGCCATGTAGTGCCATTGAAATGCATGGCACCGTAACGAATACCGCCAACTGTAAATGAACCGAGTGCATATATATCACCTGCATAAATACAGAACGAGCGTGGTGTACTCGGCAAGGGTGGAGTAGGCAACCACTGATATCCGTCATGACGGACAACATACGAAACAGATAAAGGTCCAGCAGTTGTAAAATCTCCGCCAACCCAAAGTATGCCCCCCTGCGAGTAAATAGCAGTGACACGGGCATCGAGAGATCCGCCAGGTAGCGGGCGCCATGATTGAGCTTGTACTGAGGATAGCAAAGCAACAATGCAAGCGGTCAAGAAAACGGCAACAATTGCCATTGCAAAACAGAGATGTTTGAATGTGTATTTTTTTTCCATTGTGAAAGAGTTTTGATTTACAAAAATTCTACATTTTTAACCTGAAGCCACGCTCAAGTAAAAATAAAGGAATTATGTACAAAGCGACGACTCGGGGCTATAATCGCCCTATGAATCGAACTCGCTACATCCCACTCATACTCGGGGATATCGTACTCTATATAAGTGCCTTGGCCCTTACTCTTTACATTCGATACGGGGCTACTATGCCCGCTCAATTTCCGAGTCACACTGCCCCTTTTGCCTTCCTATTCATATGGTGGGTAATCATTTTCTATATCAATGACTTGTATGAACTCGAGTTTAGCCGTAACTGGATTTATGTCATCCGACGCATAGCAACTGCATGTGCTATCGCTACTCTTGGCGCTGTCCTACTGTTTTATTTCTTTGGCAGTTTTTTAGCTGTTGCCCCAAAAACAAATCTGGTATTATTTTCGTTACTTTTTTCTTTTTTTACAATCGCTATGCGTGTGTATGTTGCCATCAAGCCACGCACATCACCTTTTGAAGTACTTATTCTCGGTGAAAGTAATGAGGCACGCGAACTAGAAAAATATTTTAGAGATAAGTACAAACACGTGGTACGAACATCGGCACTACCTGATCTACGGTCCATGCGTTTGGCATTAGTTATTTTTGATGAAAAAGAAAAAAGTTCTTTAGCGGCTTTTGATACGCTTATGCCACTTATGCGAAACAATGTAAAAATCTTAACAACATCGCTCGCATATGAATTCATTTTTAAAAAAATACCGGTACATGAAATAAACAGTGCCTGGTTTTTTGAATCCGTACATTTAAAACAAAACCCGTTTGATGCACTCAAAAGAATGACAGATATTGTTGCATCAATAGTACTCGGGATCGTTGTCTTGCCGTTTGTTATACTCTGCGCACTACTGATCGCAACAACCAGCGGCGCACC
>CALRFB010000013.1:8894-16074 GCA_943356455.1 Candidatus Nomurabacteria bacterium
GAGTCGGTAAAAACGGTACACTGTTTCGGGTTATTAAATTCCGCACCATGGTTCGAGACGCAGAAAAATCGGGTCCACAATGGTCACATGGCGCCGACAAACGCATCACTCCTGTAGGCCGTTTTCTGCGAGCTACCCATCTCGATGAAATGCCACAACTTATCAATATTTTTTGGGGAGATATGTCGTTTGTCGGGCCTCGACCAGAACGACCGCACTTTGTTGAGTCACTCAGTACAACCATACCGTATTTTGAAATTCGCCATTCCATTACACCTGGGCTTACTGGCTGGGCACAAATCAGACATGGCTACACTTCTGACGCGGACGCTTTTTTTGAGAAATTTCAATATGATTTGTATTACATAAAAAACCGGTCCTTCGTTTTTGATCTACTCATCATTTTAAAAACAGCTCGTAAGCTGTTTGCCTAGCGATTAGAAAGCAGCACATACCTACCAATCACGTGTAAAAAAAACGCCCCAACACGGGCGTTATTATCATACAAGAACATGTCGAGCACACTTACCATTTTTCTTTGTAATACTTTGCTAAACGGTTTACAAAAACTTGCAGCGGAAAGCGCACGAGAAAACCATAGACAAAAATCCGGAGTGTCGCTCGAAAAAGTGAGCCGATATAATGCGGATAGTCGTGACGATATACATGAACCAAACGCAAACTTTTGCGAGCTTGTTCAAGTTTATGTTGTGAACTCAATCCCCCACGACGCAGCATAAATGTCACACCATACATACCGAGGTTGCCGAGCTTGCCGATGCGCCCGAGACGTAACCACAAATCGTAATCCTCAAGATGGCGCACGGCCTTGCTTTCCCCGTAACCACCAATAGACATGAGTGGTTCTCGTTTTATCAAAACGCTGGAATGTACGAAACAATTTTTCGATAAAAGTTTATTGCGAATAGCTGGATCAGTTTGCGGTACGAGGTAGCGGATCAATTCTTTACCTTGTTCGTCTATTAAAATAGTTCCTGTACCAACGAGAATATAGTCTTTGTTGCGGGCAAAAAAAGCCATCTGCTTTTCGAGTTTAGTCGAGTCACTCCACGTGTCGTCGTCGTCAATGCGAGCAATGTACGCACCACGAGATTCACGTAAGCCACGGTTAAGTGTTTTTTGAATACCGAGATTTTCGGCATTTTCAAGAATGCGGATACGCGGCTCGACCGCCACCAATCCGTGGGCGACTAGTTTTGTGTCGTCGGTCGAGCCGTCATTTACGATGAGTAATTCCCATGTAGTATATGTTTGCACCATAACACTTGCAACCGCACGTTTTATATATCGTGCGCCATTGTGTGTTGGTAAAATAATACTAATGAGTTCTGATTCCATTATTTGTTGAGTTCGAGACTTGGTATAGAGTGTTTACTGAGAATATAATCTCGTATCTGTGTATACATTGGCGCCTGACGAGCGTCGAGTGTTATGAGGCGCGACAAAACTGTAACCATATTTTCTTGATCGTGTATTTTGTAGAAATAAAATAACATTTTTTGATACGTTTGCTGACTAAGTTTTGTGTCGATATCAGATCCCAAATTGAAAGATAGTTCAATTTCTTTGAGCGCCTCTGGTATATTTTTTTCATGTTGGTATGCCAAAAATTGACCCAAGTAGTAATGCAAATCTGGAATACGATCGTCTTCATCAAGGGAAGCGCGCAACAAGGCAATCGCCGAGTCTATTTTCCCTCGATTATAAAGATTGATTGAGTAAGCGACAATAACCGTCTGCTGGTTTGGTACAATCTTGAGTGCTTGTTCGTAATAATCGCCAGCTTTAGCAGAAAAAGTTTCATCTATTTTAGGGTCACCACTTGTATGCCCTAAAATCTCATATAATTTTCCAAGGTTAATGAAAGTATTTAAGTAGGGTTTGGATACCGACACACTTTCTTCCAGCTTTTGCAAAGCAAAAGGCATGAGTTTTAGTGAAATAGATCTGTCTTCGCTACCGTACCCCTTTACAAGAAGTGTCGCAAAAAGATAGCGCACCATAGGCTGAGTATAGTTTGGTGTAAATAATTTTGGATTATCTAGTATATACGTTGGGTCCTGAGTTGTAACGACTTTCTTAAACGCACGATGGAAAGATGCGATTTGAAGATTTGGCACCACCGTCCACCAAATAAAAGCGATACCAGAAAAAAGGGTTACTGCACCCATGACAATATATAGGATTGATTCTTTAGTAGACGTTTTCATTGTATGTAAACGCTATAAAAGCAATCATCGAATAAAAACCGAGGTAGGTAACTCCGACATCAAAAGTAAATAGGTTATTTATAAAATATGCCACAATAAAAAATACAGTCACGGTGCCCAAAAGAAGTCTATTGCGCACTATACCCATAGCTCGTTTAGCCAATAAAAACCAAGTGATTACATAGGTTACAAAACCGAGCAATCCTGTCATAACGAGCATATCTGCGAGTTTATTGTGCGCACGGTCTGTAAGTTTTTCTTCAAAATGGTAGATCATGGGATCGTAATGTTGTTGAAAAAAGTAAACGTAGTTATCCCAACCCCAACCGAAAAGTAATCGAGTTACTCCCCCGTCAGCAAAAAAACCGTTGATTGAAAGCTGAGTAAATTTGATACGGGAAGCTGCTGTTCCTTCGGAAAGTGATGTCGTTGCTAGACGATCAACACCAGGGATTTTTTGCCAAAAACTGGAATGTCGTGTAGTCAAGAAAACACCTGAAAATACAGCAATCACAGCAAGCGTACTACCTGCCAAAAAACGAATCGATGTGCCCATACAAGTACGTACACCAAACTTGGCCAATAAAACTAACGTACACAAGAGAGCTATAAAAATAGCAACGATAGTTCCGCGTGTATCAGTGAGAAAAATACCGACAACAAAAAGTAGTATTGAGAAAAGAGCTCCGTATGCCCAGCCTGGTTTTCCAGCCTTTTTCCAAAGTAGAGCTAGATAGCCTGAGACAAAAATTGAAAAAAGATAATAACTAGCTAAAAAAATTGGGTTACCGATCAGGGCTTCTGGGCGATCTACTCCTCCGGCAGCCTGACTTAATTCAATTATGAATATACCGAGACTGACGATCCAGGTAAAAATAAAGTAAAGATTCCATTGTTTTTTTTCAAAAAGTAATGCCATCAAAAAACTTATGAGCGTAAAGGCAAATAAAGTCAGAAAACCCTCTGCACGAAATGGTTCACCAAAAAATGCCATGCTTCTGTCATACGCAAAAGCCGCGCTCACTAAAAGGAGCGCGGCTTGCGCAATAACAGCCACAAAAAGCGGATTTTTAGCCACGGTACTGACTTTGTTTAGTAGCTCTGTGCGTTCGCTATTTTTCTTACCCAATACCATGGCGAGAAAAGTAAAAAGAATTGCCCCAAAAGCGAGCCCTCGGATCAATGTGATTTTGCCACCAATTTCAAACGTAATCAAATTGGGAGCAAGGATGATTGGCGTCAGGGCTGTTGCAAATAGTAACCAGATAGCAAACTTTTTCATGAATTACAGAAGAATCACTAATTGGATTGGAGTCGAACGATTTCAGCTTGATATATTGCTGTGCTTTGTGGATACAGAGCAATAGCGTCTTGCCAAGCGACAATCGCGTCTTCTTTTTGATTGTTGCGTTCAGCCACACCAGCAAAATAGGTAACGAGATTGATTTTAGTCTTACTATTCACAACCTTGAGACCTGCGGTATAAGTATCTTTTAGACTGCCGTATCCTGTATCTGTTGTTTCGTCGAGTAATGATATCTTCCATTTCCAGTAATCGGTATTGTCAGGACTAATATCTATTGCTTTATTGAGTTCAGTCAGGGCCTCACGCCATTTTGATTGAGCGGTATACACGGTATATAAGCCAACGTGTGCTGTGTCGGCGTTCTTGTATCGAAGAGCGCTTGTGTAGTTCTTGATAGCTCCAGCATAGTCCTTGAGAGCAAACGCTTTGCGCGCATCCGACATAGCTAGGTTAAAATTCTGATTGTCTATGGAACCTCCAACAGAAGCCGAGGCTGTATTTGATATGGTCGATACAGTGGCATTTGAGGTACTGTCAGTATTTGTAGCAAGGTCCGACTCTCCGATTGATGAACTTTGGTTTTCTATGGCGGCAAAATAGTAAGCCCCTCCAAAGATGACCGCCACGGCTAGTGCCCCAATAGCTATATATTTAGTCTGTGCTTTCATACCTCCTATTATATAGTCATTTGCTCCAAATACAAGGTTTTCACAGACAAACAAAAAAACCACCCCGAAGGGTGGTTTTTTGAGTTGAACTAGAAGTTCAAGCTACCAGAAACTGGGAGGCTGCGGACACCGAAGTCTGAAGCCCAATCTGACGTTGTCGTAGCATGGTTAGATGCTGACAAGTCTGACCAGATAAATGGCATGGTTGCAAAGCCAGTGATAGCTCCTGCAGTACCGAGAGTTACGAACGAAGTGTTTGTGTTAGCCAAAGTGGTTGTAACATAGTCACCTGTTGCGTTAGCACCAGTGATGGTACCACGCAATTCGTAAGTCTTGCTTGATGAAACCTGTTGTTCGACGGTAGGGATGAACAATACTGTGCCTGATGCTGAAGCACCAGTGTAGAGACCTGCACTGCTTGTAAATGTACCGGTGACCTGAGTATTTGCACCATTTGTAACATCCCAGAGGGTGATACCTGTGGTTGTTGTTGTAGTGATGTAAGTACCAGTATCTTTTGTGACAGCGAAGTACATCTGATCCCAACCGATAGCACCGCCCATAGCATCAACCTTGAACTTGATCAAAGCTTTGTTGCTTGAGTTAGAGAGCGTACCGTTGATTGACTGTTCAGTAATCTGAGGGACAGCAGCAAATGCGTAGAGAGCATAGCCAGCTGGATCTGATTCTGTAGCAGCAGCTGAGACACCTGACGATGTATTGACAGCAGTAACGCTTGTCAAAGTAGTCGTAAGGTCTGAGCCTGAAGTACCTGCGCCAACACCGACTGTACCAAGCTGAAGTTTAACAGTAAGAACCTTGTTGGTGTTTGAAGGAATATTCCATGAAAGACCAAAGGTTACCGTTGAAGAAACAAGCTGTGATGCGATTAGTGTTGAACCATCGTAGAGCATAACGTTTGAAGCAGCTGTGACTGCACCCGCTGGGAGCGTCAAAGTCAAATCAGTAACGTTGTAACCTGCGGTTACAGCAGCGAACTTGAAGTCTGCGGTTTCTACAGTCTGGTTGTCGTAAACGATACCTGTGACTGGAGATGAGCCATCAAGAGTTGCAGTAAGAGAAGCTGTACCCTGTGCGATAGTCTGACCATCTGTATCTGCAGAAGTTGCAGTTACTGAGTTACCGCTGGTCATTGAAGTACCAGTGACAGTAAGGTCAGATTTGAACGAGTTGGTACCTGTGACTGTTGAGCCGAGGTTACCGTAAAGTTCAATTGACACATTTGAATTCTTAGCGAGTGTGTAGTTGATTGAGAAGTTATTGTCCTGACCACCTGTTGAAAGAGTAGCAAGAGGAGCTGGCTGTGATACAACCGCACCATTGTTCTTCACAACAACATACATATTCGTGATGTCATCTTCGTTAAATGTTGCACCTGAAACTTCGTCAACATCGAATGAAAGTGTAGTCAAGAGAACATCTTCGACTGAGCTACCAGCGAGGTTCCATGAACCAATTTTGAAGTTGGCTGAAGGAAGTGACACGTTTTGGTTAGCATATGTACCATTCTTCGTAAGTGAGATTGACGCTGAACGGACAGTAAGCGTGTTTGCGCTAACGTCTGAACTTGGAGTGCTGAGAGCACCGAGAGAATCAACTTTCGAAGCGTTGGTTGTACCCTGAAGGATCTTGGCAATGATAGAGTCAGTTGCTATAAGTGCACCTGTACCATCGTTGTCATAGACATCTGCATGAACTTCAACCATGACTGGAGTACCAGGCATAACTGTGTAGTTCGTTGTAAATGAATTTCCTGTACCGTTGATTGCCAATGATGTTGATGAACCGTATTGAACACCGTTGATCAAGAGGCGACCGTTGCGGAGAGTAACAGCAGCATCTGCTGATGAAGCTGTACCACCAACCTTGAGGCTTTCAACCTTGATAGCTTCACCGTATGCAGTCATTTTGAATGTACCGAGGTTAACATCTGTACCGTTCAAAGTGATGTTGCCAGATGGTGATGAAGTATCACGTTCGATAGTGAGCGAGCCGCCAGTTGAACCAGAGATGGTGTTAGCTGAAGCTGATGCCCATGGAGTCGAAGTAGGTGATACGTTCACACCGAAGCTTGAGTCAACAAAGTCAACATCTGAAGCTTGGCGAAGTGAGAACTGAAGGTTTCTTGAAGCACCAGAAACGATATCAGCGTCAACGCGTACTACGCGTGAGCCTGCTGCAAGCATGACAGGAGAAGCATTGAGATCAAAGGTTACATAACCCATTGAATCAAGACCTGCTGCTGTACCTACTTGAACACCGTTTACATAGAGCTTGAAGTTTTGGAATGCTGAAGCTGGTGCTGAACCGACATTGCGGAGAGCAAGACGCTTCATCCAAACATCACGCTGTGTGATTGTAAGGGTTGAATTCCAAACTGTAACAGCGGCACCAGGATTGATAGTTGCACCTGATGGTGTAACTGTACCTGCTGAAACACCAGCAAGAGTTGCTTGTGCGATTGTGTGCATATTACCAGAAAGGTTTGCTGTGGTTGTACCGGCTGCAGTTGCAAATGAAACAAGTTTCATTCCAACTGTCTGACCTTGTGAGCCAGAAACGATATCAGCTTTTACCTTGATTGTCTTCATACCAGAAACTGTGAAGATTCCAGCTGGAACATTGAAGGTAACCAAACCATTGTTTGCTACTGATGCTGCATCAGTCAAACGAGCTGCCCCATCGAAGAGGTAAACATTTGAAGGAGTTGCGTCAGCAGAAACGCCGATGCGCTGGAGAGTAACGTTAGTTACAACGCCAGAACCTGAGAAAGTAAAGTGTGCGAGGTCTGCTGTAGCTTGACCTGCAACGAGTGTGCCAGCTGCTGGGTTGTCATTTGACAACATAGCTGTTACTGGACCTGTTTGGGTAGTTGTTGTGCCACCAGTTGTAGTGCCACCGCAACCATTTGCATTCATCTTTGCGCGGCCCATTGGACCAAAGATTCCGTCTGC
>CALRFB010000014.1:0-1811 GCA_943356455.1 Candidatus Nomurabacteria bacterium
ATTTCCAGAAACGTACTATTTCTTTGAGACAGCAACAGCTTCAAAAGTCGCCCTTACTCTCCGCAACGAATTTAATACCAAACTAGAGTCACATCTCGAAGAAATTGCAAAATCAGGTCACACTGAAGTAGAAATACTAACAATGGCTTCGATAATAGAAAAAGAATCAAATGGTTCACAAGAAGATCAGCGTATGATTTCAGGAATTTTATGGAATCGTATCAAACGAGGTATGCGACTTCAGGTTGATGCCACGTATTTGTACACATTAGATAAGCGTGACAATAATAATTTCACAACGAAAGATGTTAAAAGTGATACATCGCCGTACAACACGTATAAAAACGATGGTCTGCCCCCAGGTCCGATCGGTAACCCCGGTCTGCATGCGATTCTTGCTGCACTTCGGCCTACAAAAAGTAATTATGTTTATTATTTGCATGATAAAAGTGGTACACCACACTATGCCACAACCTACTCAGAACACATGCGTAATATCGCCACATATTTGAAATAAAGTCCAAAAACTGGTATCGTGAGGTGCCCACTAAATATGTAGTGGATTTTTATATGGCTCCCAAGAGAATAGTAAAAAAACATATACCAAAAAGTAAAAAAGTGGTTACAAAACCGACTGTTTTCGTTGGACTATCAGGTGGCGTCGATTCTTCGGTTACTGCATATTTACTTAAACAACAAGGCTACAATGTTGTCGGTGTCTATATGCGTACCTGGCAACCAGATTTTATAGAGTGTACATGGCGAGATGAAAAAAGAGATGCAATGCGGGTTGCAGCACACCTCAATATTCCTTTTGTTTTTATGGATGTATCTCGGGAATATGAACAGATGGTGGCCAATCGAATGATTGAAGAATATAAGGTAGGTAGGACACCGAACCCTGATGTGCTTTGTAATCGTGATATTAAATTCGGTGTTTTTTTGAAACATGCACTTCGCCACGGAGCAGATTTTATTGCGACTGGTCACTACGCGCAGGTACGTCCTGCGAAACGTGCCAAAATTGCTGGAATAAGTAAAAAAAATAGTAAAAATGACTATATCCTTCACGAACTTGTGCGAGGAGTTGATCCCGCCAAAGATCAAGCCTATTTCCTTTGGATGTTGTCTGAGGATGAATTATCTCGCACACTTTTTCCTGTAGGGAAAATGAAAAAAACGCAGGTGCGGGCACTTGCTGCCAAAATCGGATTGCCGACGGCCACAAAAAAAGATAGCCAGGGAATTTGTTTTATAGGGGATGTACATATGAAAGATTTTTAACTCAATTACATTGAACCAAACAAAGGTATTGTTTTAAACGAAGTAGGTGAGCCAGTAGGTGAGCATGAAGGCGCACCGTTTTATACTATTGGTGAGCGACATGGATTTACAATATTTAATCATTCGCCCAATGATCTGCCGTACTATGTCGTTGCAAAAAATGCTCAAAAAAATACGATAACTGTTTCAAATTCAAATCCATTTATCCGTGGTCGAGCAGTCACACCTCACAACAAACTGTTTTATCTAACTGACACAAATTTCAGGACATTTGTTGATCCGAAAAAAATATACAGCGTAGAATCTCGCTACCACGGTGAAATAGGTACGGCTATGATTCGTCAGATGCCGGGGAATACAGCTGAAGTTATTTTGGTGACGCCGCCGGGCCCAGTTGTCGGTGGCCAATCCCTTGTCGTTTATGATGGGGCAATATGCATTGGCGGCGGTGTCATTGGCTAACCCCAATTCGCCAATTCACATTTGTTGCTTTCGATACAGTATAAACACGTTACAATAGTGACATG
>CALRFB010000014.1:1821-15693 GCA_943356455.1 Candidatus Nomurabacteria bacterium
GTCTACGTTTTCATATGAAATTTTTCTTCGCCTCGCCGTTGCCATGCTTTTGGGTTTAGCGATTGGCACCGAACGTATTTATGCACACAAGGCAGCCGGCATGCGAACGTATGCAATGGTTGCAATGGGCTCAGCACTCTTTGTAGCTATTTCCCAAATCGTTACTGCAATGTACTCATCGGGAGGAAGCTTTGATCCGACTCGTATAGCTAGTCAGATAGTTGTCGGTATTGGTTTCTTGGCATCTGGTCTCATTATATTTAAAAACGACAAGCTTGTTGGTATTACAACAGCAAGCGGTATTTGGGTTTGTGCCGGTATCGGCATGGCGTCAGGTTTTGGTCTCTACGGACTTGCTATTATGGCAACCATTATTACTCTTTTTGTATTCATCGTCATCTGGGTAATTGAGCAACGATTTAAGCATATATTTGGGCAAGACGACGAAAGCCAAAAATAGCATTTTGTGCTATAGTTTTGCTCATGAAATCTAAACCTGCGTCCACCAAGGCTTCGATTGACGCATTACTACATTCACTAAATACAACTTACGTAAAGCTTCATAAAAAATATGAGGATCTTTTTTGGGTCTCGTACATGGGTGACCACAGCCATGATGTAGCTCTCAACAAAGCACTTTCGGCAAGAGATGCATTCAAGTCAGATCGTAAAGCAATAGATCAGATTAGTGAATATATAAAAAAAGCTTCTCCTAAACAAAAAGAAAGACTGAACCATTGGCAGCTGTTCTTTAGTAAATACCAAATGCCAGAAAAGGTCCTGGCAATAAAAGCAGAAATTGATAGCCTTGAATCAACTATTCAAAAGGCTCGAGCGAATCAGAAGGAAGGATACATTGACCCTAGCTCAAAGAAATTTGTCGCGGCCTCAAACACTAAGATGCGTTTAATGCAAGTCAATAATCCTGATGAAAAAGTACGCAAGGCTTGCTTTGATGCACTTGAACAACTAGCTCCAAAATACGTTGAAGAGTTCATACGTCTTGTAAATCTGAAAAACCGCCTTGCGCAGGAGCTTGGATATACCGATTTTTACGCGTACAAACTCGAGAATGAAGAAGGAATGCAAACAGAAGATTTGTTTGCTATTTTTGAAACTATTTATGCGAAAACAAAATTTGCTTTCAAAAATATTCGAGCTGCTGAAAAGAAAATACCGGGACTACGAAAGCCCTGGAATTTCTTTTTTATAATGAGCGGTGATTTTACACAGGAGGAAGAACCATATTTCCAATTTGAAGAAGCTCTCATGCGGTGGGGTCGTTCTTTCTCTGCACTCGGTATCGACTATCAGCAAGGTATATTACAATTGGATTTATTGGAGCGAAAAGGCAAATACAACAATGGCTTTTGTCATTGGCCAGATATTCGCTATATGCACGACGGTGCCCCAATGCCAGGATCTTCAAACTTCACATGCAATGTTTCCTTGGGTCAGGTAATGGCTGGAAACGATGGCATGCACACCCTTTTTCACGAAGGCGGTCATGCAGCACATCTGTTAAATGTCACGATGTCAGACGCGTGCGTAGCTACTGAATATCCACCCCAATCAACTGCTTGGGCAGAAACGCAAAGCATGTTTCTCGATACATTGTATTCGAGTATTGAATGGAAGGTGCGCTACGCAAGAAATTCTGAAGGGCAATCGTATCCGTTTGACTTATTTAAGCGAAAAGTGGAAAAATTACACCTCATTGCTCCAATTGGTTTAAACAGTATTATTTCTGTTTGTGATTTCGAGCGCCAGATATATAGCACCAAAAAACTCACTTCGGAAAAAGTCATAACTATTGCAAAACAAACATATAAAAAATATTATGATCGAAGTGTAGATTCTTTGCGGTTGCTCGATATACCCCATATATATGAGTGGGAAAGTTCTTGCTCCTATCATGGGTACGCACTCGCCACACTTGCTTTGTCGCAGTGGAGAAAATATTTCTACAAAAAATACGGTTATATCGTCGACAATAGGCATGTAGGCAAAGAAATGAAAAAAGTTTGGATGCTAGGTTCTACAAAATCATTTCCTGAATTTGTTAAAATCGCAACTGGAAAAAAGTTGTCCCCCTATGCTTACCTTGAGAGTGCAACAGCACCTAGTGACAAAAAAATATCTCGGGCCAAGAAAATCATTGAACGTCAATCAAAAGTTAAAGACTATACTGGTCCGGTTAGTATCAATGCTACTATCAAGATGGTACACGGCAAAGAAACCATAGCCGACAACCGAAAAAGTTTTGAAGATATGGCCTCCAAGTATAAAATGTGGTTAACCAAGCAAAAGTAATCATCCATCCCAATTACACTATATGCAATCATCAGAAATTAGAAAAAGATTCCTCGCATTTTTTGAAAAAAGAGGACACGCTATTGTGCCGTCAGCATCGCTCGTACCTGCCAACGATCCGTCGGTACTTTTCAACACGGCTGGGATGCAACCACTCGTGCCGTATCTACTCGGTCAAGCTCACCCGGCAGGAAAAAGAATTACTGATATACAAAAATGCGTCCGCACAGGCGACCTCGAAGATGTCGGTGACAATCGCCATTTATCTTTTTTTGAAATGATGGGAAATTGGTCTCTCGGCGACTATTTCAAAGAAGATGCAATTCGATGGAGTTATGAATTTCTAACAAACGGCGATGATAAAGCCGATGGAGACAAAGGTCTCGGCCTCGATGTGGGCCGGTTATATTTCACCTGTTTTGAAGGCGACGAAAATGCACCCCGAGATGAAGAAACTGCTGCTATATGGACGTCACTTGGTGTACCGGAACATCGAATATATTTTCTGAGCGCAGAAGACAATTGGTGGAGCCCAGGAGACAATGGTCCATGTGGACCGGATTCTGAAATGTTTTATGATGTGACAGGTGTACTCGGTGACTTATCCAAAGATGATTTTATTAGTGCAGTTAAACGTGAAGACATAATTGAAATCTGGAATGACGTTTTTATGGAATATGAAAAACGCGAAGGCAAAGTTGTCGGCAAACTGGCAAGCAAAAATGTCGATACTGGTGCAGGTCTCGAGCGCATGACTGCCGTCATGCAAGGCAAAACAACAGCGTATGATACGGATATTTTTGAAAATATTTTTGCTGTTATTAATTCTTCTATACAAAGCCCACATTCTGCAGATGTCGCAACTGAATCAAGTGAAGTACGTCGTGCCAAAAGAATAGTTGCTGACCATATTCGCACGGCGGTATTTATGATTGCTGACGGTGTTATTCCGGCAAATACTGACAGAGGCTATGTCGTAAGAAGGCTTATCCGTCGTGCCGTACGCTTTTCTAATGTGTTGGGTATGGACCGTACCTCGCTCGCCAGTATTGCCAGTGCAGTAATAGAAAAATGTGGACCATTGTATGAAAATCTCTTTTCGGAAAGCTCACATATTCAAACAGAACTGGAAAACGAGGCAGAAAAATTTCGCCACACACTTGAAAGCGGATTGAAAGAATTCGAGAAAGGACTTGATCCGTTTATTTTGTTTACCACATATGGATTCCCGATTGAGTTGACAGAGGAACTGGCCCAAGAAAAAGGCCAAACTATTGACCGTGTAGTATTTGATGAAAAAATGCGCGAGCACCAAAAACTTTCACAAACTGCTTCGGCCGGCATGTTCAAGGGTGGACTAGCAAATACAAATGAAGCCACAATAAAATTACATACTGCTCACCACTTACTTTTGGCTGCACTGCAACAAGTATTAGGGAAAAATGTTAAGCAACGGGGAAGTAATATTACCGAAGAGCGTCTCAGGATCGATTTTTCTTTTGAACGTAAATTGACTGACGGAGAGAAACAACAAGTTGAGAAAATAGTAAACGACGCTATCACTGCAGATTACCGTGTCATACGATGCGAAATGCCAAGAGAGGAAGCCGAAAAAATCGGTGCAGAAATGGAATTTGGTGCAAAATACGCAGATGTAGTTTCCGTATACTTAATTGAAGACGCAACAGGTAGCCATATATCGAAAGAATTTTGTGGCGGGCCTCATGTCGAGCACACCGGTGTTCTCGGTCATTTTAAAATTACTAAAGAAGAAGCGAGTTCACAGGGCGTACGGAGAATTAAAGCAGTACTCGAATAAATACATTTTTATTTCCCCCAACTCGTACACACATTAAACTTGTCATATAGTATACTTTCTTAGTAATGTCTCTCATTGCACGAAAGAAAAAAGCACCTGCGGTGCGTAAAAGTCTTATCCTTCATATCGGCTCAGATCGTGTGACTGGCACGCTTGCTGTTTTTTCATCATACGAACGACCACACATTGTCGCTATTTCTGAAAAAGAAGTTCACCTCTCGGGACTAGAAGACGAACAAACATTTATGTCGCTATTTCGTAAAGCAGCAGTAGTGATTACGGAAAAACTTTCGCAAAGCGGTCACTTTGTCCCCGAACATGTATATGTATCCCTAGAATCACCATGGTTTACTGGTCAAACACGCACAGTCTACTATTCAAAAAAAGAGCAATTTGTATTTAGTCAAAATTTTGCACACGACCTCATCGATCGTGATTTTAATGATTACAAAGAGCAAGCTGAACAAGCATTTGGTGAACCTCTGCAGACCCTCGACAAGTCAGTCATTATAACCAAGCTGAATGGGTACGCAATAGGTGAGCCATACGGCAAACGTGTGCGAGAAGTCGCTATTTCCTACTACGCCAGCTTGATGCCCAAATTCTTTGTCGATAGTTTATGTAGTGATCTTGAACGAATTATTCGGGGTAAAATTCGTTTTTTTTCGACACCTGCTGCATTATCTGGCGCAATATACATGACACTTGAACATTATAAAAAACTACTTGTTGTTTCTATCGGTGGCGAAGTTACGGAACTGCTGTATTTAGAAAATGGTATTTTGGTAAATACAGGAAGTTTTCCTTCGGGGCGCAATTTCCTCGTTCGAACTCTTGGTAATGAGCTCAAACAAAATCCACTAGAAATTTTCTCCCTCCTCAATATGTGTAGTGCTGGTCATGCTCACGAAAATGTAATAAAAAAAGTCGACCAGATCGTGGAAATCGTAGAAAAAAGCTGGCGTAAAGCATTACGAAAGGGAATTCACGATAGCATCGGTTTGGTTTCAGAGTCGATGCCCGTCATGACTATTGGTTCACCTGACACATTGTCGTGGTTTAAAAAAATGGTTGAGAATGAACACTTTATCAGTACCCGTGACGAGGCAACTCTGTCGGCCAAAGAGTGGAGCGGCATTATTGCGTCAGATTTCTTTATGAAAGAAACTGCGTCCTCGACTATTCCACCACTTGTACTCGCAGATTGTCTGTACATTTACGGTATTGATGTATAATAGTTAGTACTATGGCGAAGAATTTTTTAAATGATATACGACCAGCAAATCGCGACGAGCGACGTAGCCGTGTCGATGACGAACCTTTGGAAGTTTCAAACCGACCAGTGCAGCTTCCACCGCGGTTCCGCGAAAAAAGTTTTCAACCAATGCCCGAGCGCCGTTCTCGCAAAATCCTCTGGACAATAGTTGTACTTGTAATAATCGGTGCGATTATAGCCTTAGCTTCATTTTTTTCTAATGCAAAAGTTACCATTACTCAAAAATCTGAAGATATTTCACTCGAAAATAGTCCATTTGTTGCCACAATCAACGGCGATGATAAAACTCTGTCTTTTAAACTTGTAAAACTAACTGGTAGCGCTGAAAAAGTTGTAACGGGAGGTATGCCAACCACCATTAGTTCCAAAGCCACTGGGCGTGTAATTTTATACAATAATTTCAGTTCTGCTCCACAGAAACTCGATATTGAAACACGTCTTGCGACGTCGGACGGTAAAATATATAAAACAGACAATGCTCTCACCATACCAGGTACTAAAACTGAGAATGGCAAAGTTATTCCTGGTTCAATAGAGGTCGGCGTTCATGCCGATCAACCAGGTCCGACTTACAATATTGGTCTTTCCGATTTTACTATTTTTGGCTTCAAAGGCTCTCCGAAATATACAAAGTTCTATGGACGATCCAAGACTCAGATAACAGGCGGAGCATCTGGTCCAGGCATTGCTCTTTCTGAGGCAGACGCAAAGATAGCTCACGAAGCCGCACTCACAACTCTCAAAGAAAAACTCATTGCTCAAGCTACTGCAAGTCTTCCCGATTCTGCCATCATGCTTCCGGGCTCTTATGTTATTCGTGAAGATCTAGATTCTGGGCAAGTAGTTGGTGATAAGAATATGTACACAGTAAAAGGAGCTTTATATGGGGTATTGTTTGATGAACATGAACTTGCACAGAAAATAGCTTCTGTTGCTATAAGTCAGTACGATGGAGGCGAAATAAACATACCTGAGCTCAAAACATTTACCGTAGATATCAAGAATAAAGACGCCATTACAGATACGACCTCTACAGTTTCATTGGGAATTTCAGGTAAAGGGAATGCTCTTTGGGTGGTTCCTAAAGAAAAGGTCATAGCTAAACTTCTTGGTTCAAAAAAGAGAGACTTGGGAGTAAATTTGTCCGAATTTCCAAGTGTTAAAAAAGCTACAGTTTCCATTATGCCATCATGGAGCATGACTCTACCTGAAAAGCCAAATTCAATTAAAGTTCTAATTGACTAATATCAAAAAAACCTATACAATAGCGAGTATTAATGGAGGAACAGAAAGCACAACAAAATGATAAGGTTCTGGGTGTCGTTACTGAGGCTTTGCCAAATACGATGTTCAGAGTTCTCATGCCAGAGGGACATGAACTTATCGCTTATCTCGCAGGTAAAATGCGAATGCATAGGATTAAAGTGCTTGTCGGGGACAAAGTCGAGGTCCTCATAGATCCATACGGAGGAAAAGGGCGAATCACCAGGCGAATGTAGGACTAAAAGTCCGAATTCACCGACTGGGCTTGCGTTATTTAGGTATTCTTGATACTATAGCGTAACGCATTAGTGGGGTGCTTTTTATATCGTTATTAAACGATATATAGGCTCAATACTCGCGTTTTTTATATGAAAGTAAAAGCATCGGTTAAGAAAATATGTGCAAAGTGCAAGATCGTCCGTCGCAAGGGACATCTTCGTGTTATTTGCACAAATCCGAAGCATAAACAAAAACAATAATTCTCATGCGTATTGCAGGTATTACTATCAACGATGAAAAAAGGCTCGAAATCTCACTTACTGCCATATACGGTGTAGGTATTTCTACTGCTCGCAAGATTCTTGACAACCTCAAGATCGAACACGGTGCAAAAGCCAAGGACCTTACAGAAACACAGGAAAACAGTATTCGCAAGACTATCGAAGAACGAACAATCGAAGGTAACCTCAAACGCGAGGTTTCAGCAAACATCAAACGCCTCAAAGATATTAAGTCACACCGTGGCACTCGTCACATGAAGAGACTCCCAGTTCGTGGCCAGCGCACTAAAACTAATTCTCGTACCGTACGTGGTAACGTCCGCAAAACAATGGCCAGCGGTCGCCGTAAGGAATCGAAGACATAATATATGGGAAAGAAACGAATCATCACAACTGAAGGAGTTGAAGGTACTGTCGTTGCTGACAATGCAGCACGTGCTTCTTCAAAGACACCTAAAAAGAAAATCATTGCCGGAACACTTCACGTCGAAGCAACTTTCAACAATACTAAAGTCGTTTTCTCTGATAAACAGGGTAATGCGCTTTTCTGGTCTTCAGCAGGTAGCCTTGGTTTCAAGGGAGCTAAAAAGGTACACCTTTTGCTGCTTCGAAGGTCGGAGATGTCATCGGGGAAAAAGCTGAAACTCTTGGTATCAAAGAATCAGATGTCGTTATTGTCGGTGTCGGTTCGGGTCGCGAACCAACTGTTCGTGCATTTATGGCACATGGTATCGAGATTACAGAGATCAAAGATGCTACTCCAGTTCCGCACAACGGTCCAAAGCCTAAAAAGCCACGTCGCGTATAGTTAATTTATTGAATTATTATGAAACACGGTCCTAAATACAAAATTTGTCGTCGTCTCGGTGCTCAGGTGTTTGAAAAATGTCAAACTCCCAAGTTCGTTGCGTCTGAAGCCAACAATAAAAAGGGTGGCAAAAAGCGCGGCAAGGCTGCAACAAACTTTGCTATTCAGCTTCTCGAGAAACAAAAAGTTCGTTTCTCGTATG
Source organism: Candidatus Nomurabacteria bacterium (assembly GCA_943356455.1). Taxonomy (GTDB): domain Bacteria; phylum Patescibacteriota; class Minisyncoccia; order Phycocordibacterales; family UBA9973; genus JAGOSA01. Next base: position 10,003 of record CALRFB010000014.1, read on the forward strand.
GTGTTTCAGAAAAGCAATTCTATAACTATGTTCAAAAAGCTATTGAAACTAAAAAAGGTGCTCCAGCTGAAAAGCTCTCAGAATCCCTCGAACGTCGCCTCGACAATGTTGTATATCGCTTGGGTCTAGCAAATACGCGTGCTCTCGCTCGCCAAATGGTTGCCCACGGTCACTTTGTTGTCAAAGGTAAGCGCGTAACCGTTCCTTCGTACAATGTTTCTACCGGAGACGTTATCTCTATCCGCGAAGGTTCACGCAATAAAGTTCTTTTTCAGAATCTCGAGACACGCTTGAAGAATTACACCGCTCCAAACTGGCTCTCTTTCGATATTACGAAAGGGGAAGCTGTAGTGAAGGCTATGCCGAATCAGCCAGAATCATTTTTGGATTACAACGCTGTGATCGAGTTTTACAGCCGTTAATCAAGTTTCATCAATAGTCGCAATTTATTAATTATATTTAAATGCAACACATGTCGGATATGCATATCGTGCTTCCATCGAAGCCGAAAGTAGTAAAAGAAGAGGGTACAACAGGCGTCTTTGAAATAGACGCTCTTAACCCTGGCTATGGTCAAACCCTTGGCTCAAGCCTCCGCCGCATAATCCTTTCATCCCTTCCAGGTGCAGCTGTTACAACCGTTAAAATTGATGGTGCAAGCCATGAATTTTCAACAATCGATGGTATCAAAGAAGATGTCATCACTATTTTGCTTCACCTTAAGCTTGTTCGTTTCAAGCTCACGACAGACGAACCACAAACAGTTACTATTTCAATGAAGGGCGCTGGTGTTATCACTGCAGACGATATCGAACTTTCGGGTCAAGTAGAAGTTCTTAATCCAGAACAGTACATTTGTGAACTCACTGACAAGAGCGCAAAGCTCAATGTTGAGATTGGCGTATCTCGTGGACTTGGTTTTGTATGTAAAGAAGATCTTCAGAAAGAAAAGATGGACATCGGTACAATTGCTCTTGATGCAACATTTTCTCCAATCCGTCGTGTTTCTTACGATGTTTCTGATATGCGTGTCGGCGACAAGACCAACTACAACCGTCTTCGCATTTCAATCGAAACTGACGGCTCCCTTACTCCAAGAGAAGCGCTTCTTTCTTCGATTAAAATCATGATTAATCAGCTCAAAGCCATTGCTGAAATCAAAGAAGATGAACCAGAACAAATCGTAGCTCCTACTATTTCGGAAGAATCAGAAGAAGACGAAGGTGCGAGCGAAGAAATGGCTGAAACTCTCAAAACTCGCATCGACACTCTCGACATCTCAACTCGTACCCTCAACGCACTCCAGGTTGCAAATATCCGTACTGTTGGCGGCATCGCTCGCAAACGCAAAGAAGACCTCCTCGATATCGAAGGTATTGGCGAGAAGGGTATTCAAGAAATCAAGAAAGCGCTTGGCAACTTCGGTATTACCCTCAAGGAATAATCAATTTTAATTTACTTTTATGAGACATCACGACAACAAACGAAAATTCGGTCTTGAACGCAAAGGACGCACGGCACTTATGCACGGCCTTGCTTTCAACTTGCTCAACAAGGGCCGCATCATGACGACCGAAGCAAAAGCCAAGGAACTACGTCCATACGTTGAAAAACTTGTGACGCATGCCAAGACCGATACTGTTGCAAAACGTCGTTTAGTTGCAGATCGTCTCATGGGCAAAAAGACCATTACTAAAAAGCTTTTTGAAGAAATAGCTCCAAAGTACAAGTCTCGAGCAGGTGGCTATACTCGTATTACGAAACTTCCACCACGCATCAAAGACGGTGCAAAGATGGCAGTCATCGAATTCGTATAATTGACGTAACTCTCATTTTTTGGTAAAAGATACTCACATGGAATATACAATAGACGCACAAGGAAAGAATATTGGAAGAATCGCTACCGAAGCGGCGCATATTCTCATGGGCAAAAATAGCCCGACTTTTGAACGCAACACAATCGCTCCTAACCGTGTCCGCATCATAAATGCTGGCAAAGCCTCTATTGACGAAGCAAAGGCCGAAGAAACGACGTTTGCGCGCTACAGTGGCTATCCAGGCGGTTTCCGTGAGGAAAAAATGTCAGATGTCATTGCTAAAAAAGGCGTAAGCGCTATTATCGAGCGCGCAGTTGGCGGCATGATCCCAAACAATAAACTCAAAACAGATATTCTTAAGCACCTCACCGTAAGCGAATAATTTTATGTCAGAAACCAAAACAAAATCATCAAAGCGTTACATAGAAGCTATCGGTCGTCGCAAGACATCGACTGCCCGTGTTCGCCTTACCCCAGCTTCAAAAAATACCTTCCTTATCAATGATAAAGAAGGTCACGAATATTTCCCAACAGCAGAACTCAAGCATGTTATGCACGATGCATTTGAAGGCATCAAATCAGAAGCGAACTACGATGTATCTGTCCATGTTAAAGGTGGCGGTATCCACTCTCAGGCAGAAGCAGTACGTCACGGTATCGCTCGTGCTCTCGTTGAAATCGATGCAGAAAAGCGTGGCGAGCTCAAGAAACTTGGTTTCCTCAAGCGCGACCCTCGTGCCAAGGAACGACGCAAGTTCGGTCTTAAAAAAGCCCGCAAGTCTCCACAATGGTCTAAGCGATAAAAGAAAAGCTCCGCAATGGTGGAGCTTTTTTGTTAAGCAGCATACGATTCTTGTTCTTGTAAAGTATGCTTGATCGGCATTTCAAACGACGAAGTGATACATTCGATGTCGTCTACGATTTGTTGCATCATTTCATAAGGAACAAATTTCATGCCTCCCAGCGTATGCTCTGCATACTTCTGGATTGATTTTTCCGCAATGATTTTACTTAGGTCGAAATGGTCATCTCCCGTTGTACTTGTAGTGGATATTGACCACCCGTACAGACTCACGAGACAATCCCGTATCAAAATTGCATTTTGAGATGACAAACACGAGGCTTGTAATTCTTTTGCGCTTGACAGGCAAAGCACAAAACCGCTTCGGGTATAGTCCATCACATGTTCGATTTCAGCCGAACTTACATTTTTGCCATAGCAGTTAATCCACTGCAAAAACGTATTTTTAAAATCATTAGCAAGAATTTTACTGGATGCTTTGTGTGCTCCCTCACACATGCACGCCAGACGTAACTTGAGAGTGGTCTCAGGTGTTAATTCCTCTTTCATGGTTGAATTTTTGGTACTGTTTAATTAATGGTACGGGTCATATGTGATTCTGACAACCTAAAGTGGGGATAATAAAAAAACCACGTCTCTTGCGAGAACGTGGTCGGGGTAGGGGAAACAAAAAATTATACAAAATCTAATTTACGAAGTTGGACAATAATATCGTGAATTGTGTTGACGTCACCGTTGCAGTTACTACGATGATTTTTTTTAACGAGCATAGATTGTTCGCTAAGAAAAGGTTTAATGAAATACTTATGGAAGAGTATATCTGTTTGTGTTTGTTCGTCTTCAGTATAGTATACATTCAACTTTTCAATGAATTCATCGGGGTAGAGCGCCATGCTCTGGCGGATAACAATACCAGCCTCTTCAAGCGTTTTACACCACGAAGCCAAAAACTCGCGGTATGTTTCTAGTGTAATGTTGGTATTCATATGTAAGAAATTTCGGATACTTTCATTGATGAGCGATCGGCAACGGTCGATTCGATCATTACTCGACCTTGGCAGATCGTTGATACAAAATTCTTGAAGTGATGTTCTGATTTCCGCATCACCGATTATCTCAGGTGAGGTGATCTTGTGTTCGTTTTCATGTGCCATAGGAATGTGTATTTAATTGTGTAATTGATATAGTTTCGAGAAAAATATTACCACTTTCAAAAGAAAAAGCAAGGGTGCACTGGCTATTTTACAGAACGTCACTTGGAATGTATACTTTTCGCATGTCAAAAAACTACTTCGTGACTGTTGGTCTCGAAATCCATGCGGAACTCAAAACCAAAACAAAAATGTTTTGTGCATGTAAAAATGACCCAAACGAAACAAAGCCAAACATCAATATTTGTCCTGTGTGCATGGCGCACCCAGGTGCATTGCCAGTAGCAAACAAAGAAGCGGTTAAACAAGTTATTCGCGTTGGACTAGCAGTCAACGGCACGATTGCGAACTTTAGTGAGTTTGACCGCAAGAGCTACTATTATCCAGATATTCCAAAGGGTTATCAAATCTCCCAGTACAAATTCCCAATTGTTTCAGGAGGCCGCTTGGCAGACTTTGCATTGACCCGTATTCACCTCGAAGAAGATACTGGCGGTAGTAAACATGACAGAGGAGATTTTTCACTCGTAGATTTCAACCGTGCGGGTATGCCTCTGATGGAACTTGTTACTAACGCACAGACATTTGCTGCAAAAACTAGTGAGGCATCTTCTGTAGACGTTAGTGCTCATGTCGAACAAAGTGCAGCTGAAGTCGCTGGAATGGCCTCTGCGAAATTTGCACGTGAATACCAATTACTCCTGTGGTATCTTGGTGCATCAGAAGCCAATATGGAAAAAGGTGAAATGCGTGTTGAAGCCAATATTTCTGTTACCACTGATCCGGCAGCACGTACTGATTCTCCCGAGAACAATCCAAAAGCATTTGGTACAAAAGTTGAAGTTAAAAACTTGAATTCTGTTCGTAGTGCCGAACGTGCTATCAAGTACGAGGCTGCTCGCATGATAGACCTTATTGAAAAAGGCGAAGGTAATAGCATTATCCAAGAAACTCGTGGTTGGGACGAGCAGAAACAAGTGACATTTTCACAGCGTACAAAAGAAGAAGCTCAAGACTATCGATACTTCCCAGATCCTGATTTGCCCAAAATGAAATTGCACGAGCTTTTTAATTTGGAAAGTTTGCAGGCTGATTTGCCCGAACTTCCTGTTGCCAAGCGAGCTCGATACCGTGCTGATTTTGGCATCAAGGATGAAGATATTGAAAGTTACATAAATGACGTGGAGCTCGGTGCATGGTTTGAAAAAGTAGCAAGTATATTGCAAGACCCAGCTGGTATCAAAATCGCTTCCAACTATGTTACATCCGACTTGCTTGGTATTAAAAAAAGTACGCCTACGGCTCAAAATCCATCAGCAGAACATTTTGCGGAACTGATATCAATGGTAACCAGTGGCGACATTTCTTCCCGTGCAGCCAAAGATATTTTGGCCAAAATTACCGCAGGCGCCACCGCTAGTGACAATCAGCAGTCACCGAAACAAATAGCCGAAGCCGAAGGTTTGCTTCAGAAAAATGACGAAGGTGCACTCAGGGAAATTGCGGCGAAAGTTATTACCGACAATCCTGCTGTCGTCGCTACGTACAAAGCTGGCAAAGAAAATGCGATCATGTCACTTGTCGGTTGTATTATGAAAGAAACTAAAGGCAGTGCCAATCCACAACTTGTTCAAAAAATCCTCAAAGAGCTCCTCTAAATTGGATTGCTATCTGGTATACTGCTACTAATGATAATGAAACCAACACCAGATAAAGTGCGCGTTGCCATCAATGGATTTGGCCGTATTGGACGTGCATTTTTGAAATTGGCATGGGATCGTCCGGAAATAGAGATTGTTGCCGTCAATGATCTAGGGTCAATAGACAATTTGTCGTACTTACTCAAATACGACACCGTGTATAAGAAATGGGATCATACTATTTCAACTACAAAAACCAACCTTATTATTGATGGCAAATA
>CALRFB010000015.1 GCA_943356455.1 Candidatus Nomurabacteria bacterium
AACAGTTAAGCTAAAGGACCTAGCTGTATATCTCAAAGAACTATAGTATGGTTACGATTGTGCAAAAAGACGAACCTGTCCTCAGAAAAAAAGCACAGCCGGTAGCTGATGTCGAATTTGGCACGCCTGCGTTAAAAAAAATCATTGAGGACATGACTGAGGCGCTTGAAAAAGAAGAAGATGGTGTTGCTATTGCTGCCCCGCAAATCGGTGTATCAAAGCGTATTTTTGTTGTGTCTCACCGTGCTTTTGAAACCGAAGGAAAAGACTCTGCACCGATGCATAATATCGTCTGTATAAATCCTGAAATTATTTCAAAGTCTCGCGACCGCAAACTTGTACCTGAAGGTTGTCTGTCTGTGCGGTGGTTGTATGGAAATACACGCCGAGCGTCTAGAGCCAAGATCAAAGCATTTTCAGTCGATGGCAAGGGGGAAATTATTACAGGTAATGGGCTGTTGGCACAAATTTTTCAACACGAAATAGACCACCTCGATGGCATACTTTTCATTGATCACGCCAAAGATATTCACGACTTACCTCCCGAAACGACTGGGGGGTTACATGCGTAGCCCAAAAATACACTCCTGCCGTTTATACGATAGTCACATTATTTATTATGAACATTATTTTTTTTGGTACACCAGACGTCGCTACTATCGTACTTGATACGCTTGTCGAACACGACATGGTGCCTAGTTTAATTATTACCGCACCAGACAAACCTTCTGGTCGTGGGCTTACACTCGAAGCCAGTCCTGTGGCAGTCTGGGCACAAGCTCACAACATAGAGTGTTATAAACCTACAAATTTAAAAACGGACGAGGTTGTAACAAAAATAGCACAGGCACAGGCTGATGTGGCTGTTGTTTTTGCATATGGAAAGATCATACCAGCGAGTATTTTATCGCTGCCTAAATACGGCATGGTAAACATTCATCCTTCACTCTTGCCACTTCATAGGGGCCCAGCTCCCGTGGAAGGCGCTCTGCTGGCAGGCGACAACGAAACAGGCGTATCTGTAATGCTACTCGATGACCAGATGGATCACGGTCCGATACTTGTGCAAGAAAAAGTTCAGATCGAAGCAACCAGTACGGCGCACGAACTTTTACAAAACCTAGTTCGCAGAGGAGCTGAAAATTTGGTAAAGATTTTACCTGACTTCATCGCCGGCACCATAAAAAAAACGGAACAAGATCACACCAAAGCAACATATACAAAAAAAATATCCAAAGCAGATGGTGAAATACTACTTTCAGATATTGAAAAAAATCCGGCTAGCGTTTTTGCGAAATTCCGTGCATACGCCGATTGGCCAACGATATACTATTTCGAACCAGGTGGTGCTCGTATCATTATTACAAAAGCACACATGCACGATGGTGTATGTAGTATCGACATGGTAAAACCCGAAGGCAAACGTGACATGCCCTACGCAGACTACATACGCAATAAAAAATAAGCAAAATAAAAACCGACCACGTGAGGTCGGTTTTAGTTGGCGTACATATACACTTTACATTACTCATGACTCCACCAACGAAGTACCTTATTGTTTATATGTTCGTTTTTTAGGACCGAACATGTTTTCCAGTTGAACCATAGGCGAGAAACCGTGGGCTCTCGCATTGACGGGAGTTTGACTAAACCCTTTCAATTTTGGAATTCCTTCACTTGGATCGGCAATAGTGCCAAGCGCTACTTTGCCTATTTGTCCAACAATTTGTATTTTTGTTGAAATGTTTTTTTCTGGTGCTCGACCGGACGATTCTTGTCCGGGAACTTTTGAGAGAGTTGTTGCCATAGAACTATTTTTTATTCTCTCAAATTATACACCTAAAAGCACAGAAAGTCAACTAGCGTCTCTTGAACCGTATTCTACGAGGTAAATTCCCGATCCCTTTTAGAATGCTTTTTACTTGCAATGCCCCACGTCGAAACAGTGTCTGTGATCGCTCTTTTTTAGTCACAACCTCCCTTTCAAGCTCCTCTTTAGCATCGTCTATCGAGGCGTACAGATCATCTTTGACAGAGACTGCTCTAAAGCGCTTACCAGCATTACGAATGATGATTTCCGTCTTAAATATATTACCAGTTTTATGGTGTTTGGTTGTCTGAGAAAGCTCTATTTCTACAACGACGTTTTCTCGGCTTTCACCCAAGAGTCTACCGACTGTCTCAACGCGCTTTTCCGCATAGTCGCGGATAGCCTCGGTGAGGACTATTCCATTTGCCTTATATGTAATATTCATACATACATTATACCGCGTTACTAAAGGGTTTCAACAAGTAAGCAATTGGTCGTTTTGGCTACTCCAAAAGGTACACCGGCAGATATGACAATTTTTTCTCCACGCTTTGCGTACTTGCTATCAAGCAATACTTTTTTTATTATTTTGGTCGCTTCAACAATATCTGTCACTTTACTGATAACAATAGGATGACAGCCAAACAACAGGACAGTTTTTCTGGCCACTTCCACAAAAGGAGTAAATACATAGACTGGACGCGTCGAACGATGCCGAGCTGTCATCTTGGCAGTAAACCCCGAAGAAGAAAGTGCTGCGATCGCCACAGCATCGACGTTGCGTGCGGTATACACGACAGAAGATGAAACCGAGTCAACGACATTGCCTGCGTCGACACTAAAATGTTTTCGGAAATGTTCGTGATCAAGCTCGGTAATACGAGCAACGTTTGTCATGACAGCGACAGATTCTAGTGGAAATGCACCTGATGCAGTTTCAGCAGACAACATGACAGCGTCTGTACCATCGAGAATAGCATTGGCAATATCGGAAACTTCTGCGCGTGTCGGCGTAGAACGCGAAATCATCGTTTCTAAAAAGTGAGTGGCGGTGATCACCGGCTTGCCGTATTCGTTGGACATACGAATAATTTCTTTTTGTGTTGCAGGAACCATTTCCCTACCGATTTCCACAGCTAGGTCTCCACGTGCAACCATGATGGCGTCAGACTCGATGACGATATCTCGTAAATCTGCGACGGCTTCAAGAGTTTCTATCTTGGCGACTATCCATGGAACATTTTTCGGATGTTGTTTGGTAATCACTTTCCGAAGGTCTACAATATCTTTTTTACCTCGAACAAAAGACAGTGCGACAAAATCTATATCATGTGGCAGCATTTTTGTAAGGTCGGCAATATCTTTTGGAGTAAGGGCAGAAACAGATAGCTTAGCACCAGGAATATTTACACCACGACGCGAAGCGATTTGCCCACCTGCGATAACTTTTGTCGTTACTTCGTTGCCCTTGATTTTTTTTACACACAGCTCAACTTTACCATCATCAAGGAAAATCTTTTGTCCTGAGGTAACTTCTTTAGTAAGACGTGGGTAGTTGATATAAACTTTTTTTGCTGTGCCCTCGATTTTTTCAGTAGATAAAATAAAATCATGACCTTCAACAAGCTCTATGACACCTTCCCTGAAATCGCCGATGCGGATTTTCGGACCTGATAAATCTGCCAACACGGCAACGTATACACCGAGCTGTTTGGAAATTGTTCTAATACGTTTTGTGCGTTCAGTGTGCTCGTCAATCGTGCCGTGACTGAGATTTAACCGAAATACATTGACCCCAGTGAGAATAAGGGACCTAATCATTTCCGGAGTTTCAGATGCTGGACCGATTGTGGCGACGATCTTGGTTTTCTTTTCTGCTACTATATTGCTTTTTTTCATGATTGTGGTATAGTTACTAGGAATATTTTTCAATGTGTTTAATGACTGAGTTAAAAGCGCCCTGGGTCGGGCGCTTTTTGTATGGAATTTACTTTGCTTTCGCAGTAGTTTTTGGTGTAGTCTTGGAGCGATTCTTCACCTTGTGAGCTGCCTTTTTGTCAAGCATGTCTTTTTTTGCTGCAAGACGCTTTTTTGTTTTGTGGGGATGAGGAACTACTTTATTGCTACTGATACCTGTTTTTCTTTTTGCCATGATAATGCTAGCTAATTTATAAATCGTTAATGTGGCTAGAGTATACTCTAAAGTTGCTAGACCGTAAAGCGTTTATTGATTACACCCCTTCGTGCACGAAACACATCAGACTTGAATATTTCCGTATAACTTTGATCAGCATTTTTAGTGGCGATTTCGATATAGTACTGACCTTTTGGAACAAGCGCATAGTATCGTCCCAGGTTGTCGAGTGGTCGTGTAAATAGTTTTTTACCAATCTTTGCACTATATATATGGATTAATCCGTATGGAAGCGGTACACCTTTTTTAGTTATAACCGAGCCAGTCCGATATGCACGCATTCCAAGTTCGCGAATGAGTAAAAGTACTAGATATATTCCTACAATAGCAAAGTTAAACGTGATTGGTTCGATAATCGCACCCACGATAGATGCGATAAAACCGACTACAAAAAGAATGTTAAGAACTCGATTTATAATTTTATCTTTTCGTGCATTCCATTTGGTCAATTTCTGTTCGTGTTTAACATATTCATTCCAATTGAAAAGTAGTGGATCCATAGGAATATTTTTTGCTATGGCATCATCACCTTTTTGCACTACAAATGGTTCTCCAAAATACAGGTCGCCGTACACTTCATCGCTTGTTTTGCCACGTAACTCTCGTGAAGGAAATAGGTAGTTCGTTTTATGTACCACGATAGTATAACGACCAGGTTGTAGTAAAAAACCGAAACGGCCGTCGATGTCTGTTATGGATGTGGCAACTTCTTTGCCGTCTTTGTCGTAGAGTGATACGTATACTGGATCAAGCGGTTGTTTTGTAATGGAATCATATACAGTTCCCCATCTGCGAATACGTTTTTTAAAACCAAGCGCACCGAGTAAGAGTTGCCAAATACGTTGTGGCAAAAATGCGAGTTCAGACAATACGATAGATCCCGCAAAAAAAGCTGCGAGTGAACCTAGGATCAAGCCGAGGCGACTCGTTTTTTTTACCATAGAAGCAACGACAGCTGGTGAAATACTAGTATCAACCGGCTGTACTAGTGGAGACAAACAAATATGATTTTGTACAGTCATACCACTAGGTACTAGCAACTGAACTCCGGCGATATTATCGCAGGCATCCGTTTGTGATCCGGGACCTGGTGTCGGTGTTGGAGTAGGATTTGGTACAGGAACAGGATTTGGATATATACAGACACCCACCAAGCCGTTATTTATCGCAAGCGGATCGGCGCAAGCAATAGGTGGAAGTGGGAAAATACAAACACCCCCTTGTCCATAATTGGTGGCTACGGGGTTGGTACACATCACGGGTGACGTATATGTGCATGAACCACTTTGCAAATAATTTGTAGCAGTCGCATCTTGGCACAGTACACCTCCGCCTATTGTGCCTCCTCCACCAGGTGCAGAAGTAATCGTGATCGGATACGTTCGTGCGCCAAAAAAAGTTCCGGCGGAAGCAAACGTGTCGACGGCACGAACAAGCAGGTTGTAACTACCAGCCGTGGTGGGTGTACCAGACACAATACCTCCACCCGCCAAACTCAAACCAGCTGGTAGACCAGAATATGCAGTATATGTAACAGCACCTTGGCTCTGTGAAGCAGTAAGGGATGATGAAGTATAAGAAAGTGTAGCTTGACCATCTGGTAGTGTCACCACATCAGGTTTTACAAATTGGTACACCAACACGCGATTTCCTTCTGACGCATACACCCGGCTATGCGTTGAATCAACACCAAAACCTACTGTTAGATTTGTCGATCGAAAACCGGAAATTCCATTTGTTGTAGTGTCAGTAAAATTCTGTTGCCCGAGTACCGCTGACGCAGGCATGTTGGTAGTTATGTTTGATGTATCGAAAACTAAAATTCGACTCGGTCCCCCAGCGTCACCGGACTTCATCCCCACATACAAAACATCTGCCAAAGCATCGTACCCCAGTCCTCCCACCTGGTCACAAATTGTTTGTACTGACCAAACTTCATTGTGAGTACCTGTATACGTTCCACATTGATCCGCATCGGCAACCATATCACTTGTCGTATGTCCCGATCCGTCGTCGGATGTATGAGAAGTTCCGAGCACCGCAATCGGGTTCATTGAGTCAGCTGGTGATGACATATCGTAAATCCAAACTACACTTCCGCCTGTCCACGATACGTCATACATTCTGTTGTCTCCAACATACAGAAGGTTGTGATTTGTATCGTACGCCAAATCAGAAATTTCATACTGTATAGTAGGACTCGCAAATATAGCAGTTGCTAGCGGATTATTGGCGATACCTGCAGCAAGATCGAATACACTTATTTTTTTGGCACCAAGTGCAGAGTTCGCAACAAATAATCGTTGGTGCAGAGAGTCGAATTCAATTGCAATAGGAATAATTTGTGCGCGATTCGAAACAAGGCTGTTGATTGAAGTAAAATCTGGTTGACCCATAACACACGAAGCATTCATGCCGTCGGTTAAACCAGTACTTACAACTCCGCAAGTATCCAAAGGTGCACTTCCACTCGGTCGCACATCAAAAACGAGCACCCTATATGGATCTGAGACAAAAAGTCTATCGTTCACAGTGTCGTAAGCCAAAGAATTGATACCTTGGGCAACACCGGCTCCAAATGAGTCCTGTGATACTTCTAGCGTCACATAATTAAAGTCCGTTTGCCCGATAATATGATCTGCAACATGATCGATTAGGTTATTAGTACTATCTAGGTCGTATACAACAACGGCAGATCTGGATCCGGCATCACCTCGGTTCACAATAAACAAGCGATGGTTTACTGTATCTACAAATGATTTTCTAGCACCATCGAAACCCAAGTTATTTCTCCCTGTATCCCCACTAAATACATTATCGAGAGTAAATACCGGTGTAGTACCCATGGGATTATTCACCGTAGTAAATTGCCCGATAACATCGATCGCATTTGCTTGAGCCAAATCACTCGCTGAGGTGTAGGTGTATGTCAAAACTCTATTTGCGGCGCTATCTACAACGTATACCTTGCGTCGAACGCCTGGTACTTCAAATGAGCTTTGCACCGCATCAAGCATATACATCATTTGAAATGCCATTGGAGAAGAAAGCCCGTTTTGCGTAATCGCAGGAGAAGTATCACCGAACGAAGCTTGCCCCAGCTCATAATCTGCCGCAATTCCATTTGTAAAACTAGATACTGAGCCGACGTTATACGCTGATATTCTATTATTACCTGTATCAGAGACCAAGATAACACCTTGTGTATAGTCATAATCTGCATATTTAGGAGTATTCAGTTCGGCGGAACCCGTGCCGCCTCCCGCAGTAGTAAAATTAACCTGGCCGAGTACAGAGGTTGCATTTGCACCAGTACCCGTAATATCAGAAGTGGCATAAAAAAGAACCCTATTATTCCCGGTGTCTGAAATCAACACACCAACGGCATTTGTTGCAACCCCTACAGGCGCTGAAAAAATAGAGTCGGTTGTTCCAGCTGTAGTAACGTTGAAAGTTGGCTGCCCTAGTACGAACAAACCAGCCTGTCCATGAATTCCACCCTGCCCTGCATATCCGTCGAAAACCATAACGCGATTGTTGCCTGTATCTGCAACAAATAGTTGACCAGTCGAGTCCACATCGACTCCACGCGGAGAGTTTAACCCAGCATTACCGTTAGCCGGCGTATTTGAAAATAAATCTGATTGACCAACCACATAATCTGCAGACATTCCAGAAAAAAGACTCGTTGTGGCGAAGGACAAAACTCGATTATTGCCTGTATCTGCAACAAATAATTGTCCGTAGGTAGTTTCAAATGCTACCGCTGTCGGTGTATTCATGTGGGAGTCATCGATCCCAGGACTCGATGATATAAAATCTGTTTGTCCAAGAACGTAATCGGCATTGGTATCAACCAGTGTTCCATCAGTATTCATACTAAAAACCAAAACACGATTATCGTCTGGGTCTGCGACATACATTCGTAAATTTGTAGGATCTATTGCAACACTACTTGGATTTTTGAAACCAACATCATTGGTACTTCCCGCCCCGTTCCATGGATCACCCTGTATATAACTTTTAGGATAACTATTGTACGGAGGATCAAATTGACCCAACACATCACTTGCTTGATACACACCGACATCTGCTCGGGAAAAATATACCAATCCGGCAATAGCAAAAAACCCTAAAAGAGCAAGCATAATAATATGCAGGGTTTTCAATCTATTCCTCACGAATTCCATTCCTACCATTATAGCAATTTCCCCACTTTTTTTCGTGATAAAGCGTGTATAAATACTGTTATAGCTAACATGTAAAAAAGCCACTCCCTAGGGAGTGGCTTACTAAAAAAAAATAAACTTAGGCAGTCGTCTGCTCGGTTTCAAAGTCAAAAATTTCAACTCCGTCAACAATACTTGCTAGCAAATCTACAACACCTTCAGGTGTGTACACATTTCCTGCTGGCATCTTTATGGTGCCGCTAGGTGTCCATGTGAAGCCGGTATCTTGCAAATCTTCAACAATTGGTAAGATGAATCCTACAACAGACTGGTCATAGGCCATCTGTAGAGTACGGCTTTTCTTGCCCACCAACGCTACGATATCGTAACGCACACTTTCTGGACCTTGTGTTCGTAGTTGAGCCTGCAAATCCTGGACAGTAAAAATCACGTTGTTTGGATTTTCAATGAGTACAGTTGCGATTGTCAGTTCACGCATCGTGGCGTCCTGCAATGTAACATGTATTGTTTTGATTGATTCTTTATCCAATCCTTCAATAAACATTTTAACTTGCATACCGCGTTCGTACAGCTTATCTGCCTGCAGTACTGTTATTTCAACCATTTTAGAAACACTGTGCACATCACCCGATGGCACCAGATTTCTTAAAAACGTTTGCATTTCAACAGGGGTGATTTTCTCGAGTGTTTTTACCCAAGAAATCATTTTGGTTAATTCCGGTCTAGAAACAATATTCAAGCCTTGGTCTTGAGCAACAATTGCTACTAAACTTTTACGGCTGGTATACGCTTCCTTACTCCAACCCTCGTGGCGGATATCACAGATGTGGAATACATCGTCCGGATTTGCTTTGTTCATCATCTCAAAATCGATCGTCCCTTCTTTTGAAAAAGGTACGGGTACAACCTTGCACCCTGTCGCATGAGCGGTAATTTGAGTGAGCATTAACACACTCAATGGTAATACTGCGGGAGAAAATGCGTGTTTATTCATACTTTAGTTTATTTAAGCCGTCGCTACGTTGCGATCGGTGAAGAATGCGCGCACTACTGCGTACTTACTTCACCAATCACACCGAGCGGAGACATTTTCAAAAAGAACATCCCACACAGGGAGAGATATAGTAACCTGCTTATATTTTTTTGTCAAACAACAAAGCCATCCTCTTGGGATGGCCTTTGCTCTGTAGCTAAAAATAATACTTCGGGCTAGGTTAGTTATTTATCGGTCTGGGTGAAAACGCCAACACAGCAAAAACGATTGCATAAATAATGTGATCATCGATCAGTGGATTATTTGCAGAAGGGATGAGTGCGAGATACATAAGCAACATCATCACTGCCCCAACCAAACATGCCCATTTCATAAATCTGTTGAATAGTAATGACGCACCTACAAAAAGAAGGCCGATCATAAAAAGCCAATCGACGAGCATATTGCCGGCAAGACTACTAAACAACGTGGCGAATGGACCATGAACACCGTGCGCCAAGAAACCAGTTGTTGGTGAACCACCATTGATCCACGCTGAGGCTTTAGGAGTAGCAAAACCCAAACCAAACAGTTTATCGACGAATGCCCATATCATAATAAAACCCATCGCGATTCGTAACCCTATAAGTGAATATGAATAGTTTTTCATATATTAAGTATAAACCTGTTTTTTTCTTTTACTAGGGCTAGTTATCCACTTATGAAGAAATTATGAATTTAAAATACTGACAATCTTACTCCGATCATGGTGCCCGCTTACCATCCGAACCGCACTTGCTGAAACCCCCAATTCACGCGCAATAAGTTCCTTAACCCGTTGATTTGCAAGGTTTCTTTCCGCCGGCTCACGTACCCAAATCCGATATTCATCGGGTTTTATCTGGTCAATTTTCTCCATTTTCGCACCAGATACGACTTTGAGCTTTATATACATGCATTAAGTATAGCAAAAAGACCTTTTTCACTTCTGGTGTATAATAGAGGCTATGAAATATTCGAAAAAATCATTCACCATTATCAGTGCATTAGTAGTCGTTTTAGCAATTGTCTTCGCTTCACCACTTGCAACACTTGCCCGTGAAAGCTCAGAAGGAAGCAAGAGTCAGGACGGTAGCCAAAACCTTAAAAGCGACGATAGCGATGACGGAGAAGACGAAGATGAGTCAGACGATGATGACGGAAATATCAATTCCCCTGATATTGTTGGTACTGCAACAGGTACACCGATTTCAGACGTAACCACTTCAAGTGATGACGATGACGGGGAAGACGAGAGCTCGGAGCACAGCAAGGGCGATGATCATAAAAGCACCGTGGCTACATTTGTTCAAACACTCAACACCATTGCCGATGGACAGAAAAATAAAGGGATTGGTGATAAAGTTCGCGAAGTCGCCCAAGCACAATCACAATCAGTAGAAAAAGTAGCGAAAGCAGCAGATAAACTCGAAAATCGCGGTAAATTTGCTAAATTCTTTTTTGGACCAAGTTTTGCTAGTCTCGATATCTTGAAAGCTGAACTTTCCGAAACCAGCACTCGCCTTGCAGGACTCAAGACACTCATGACAACAATAACAGACACCGATGTTAAAGCCGCACTTACTACAGAAATCTCAGCATTAGAGAAAGATGAGGCAAATCTCCAGGCTCTCGTAGATGCAAATGCTACAAAATCAGGAGTATTTGGATGGCTTGTAAAGATGCTTCGTAAATAATTTCATTAGTCACCTCAAACAAAAAAACGCCCCGTAGAGGGCGTTTTTTAATAGTAGCGTAAACGCTATTACATCTGTGAACCGTTCTTGTTGTTGCAATTTGCACACATTTTCTTGTGTGTAAATATTTCGTAAACAGCTGAAAGACCGACGAGGATGTATATAAGGCGAGAGATGGTTTCTGTTTGACCGCCAAACAACATACCGACATCCCAACCAAATGCACCGACCAAGAGCCAGTTCAAACCGCCAATAACGAGAAGCAAAAACGTCAACGTATGCAATGATTTCATGGCAAAAAATTATACTAATTACTAATAACTAACTCCTCTATTCTACCACTTTCGTTAAAAACCCACTGTGGGTAACTTTTTACCAGATCATGCCCAGTGTATCGCAGTGTGGGCGACCGTTTGCCCCGAGGCCGATGCACCACCATACATTGTGTGCAGTAGCTTCAAACGTAAAAATAGTAACAATATTCCCATTTCTCACCCCGCATTCGATGCTGAGCTCATTTCCATTTCCTGTCTCAGTGGCTAGTATTCCTGTTAGAGCTTTATAGATATCCTGACCATATGCCACTATTTCTTCTCCGGAAACTGAAATAGGTGTACGCATCTTTTCGCCTTTACTGTTCGTGTAATAAGAGATATCAAAGTTTTTTGACTTTGAATTCCATTTCGAATTGAGTACACCCCCTGCTTTTATTATTTCTGTCGGTGTCGTCAATGATTTATAAGGTGAAGTATCGGCGACTGCATCTGTACTCAACGCTCCCAACTTTGCGTCGTCATTTTTAAAACCCGATCTACTAAATGTTGCGACTAAAAGCACAACTGCAAGCGTTCCCAAGAGAGTAAATATTACTTTTGATTTTTTCATACTAGGGTAACTAATTATTAAATAGTCATTAGACCATGAAATAATTTTACCACAACATACATAAAATTAAAGCGCTCGTAGTAGATTACGGAACAATAGTTAATGATGTGGCCAATGTATTATTGCCATCATTCGATTCGTTAATTATTTGAGCGGAATCTGCTTTGGCGGTAATGGTGTACGTACGAGCTGTCCTGCGTATAGCCGAGTCGTATCTTGTCGACATATTTGCAAAAATATACGACTGACCAGGTTGAAGTGTTACCGGGGAACCGAGGCTTACGTTTGAAAGATCGCCACTTACAACAGTTGTCGGTATGGTTGTGAGTGAAAGCTGAAAAGCATTTGGTCCAGTTGACTCGAGAGTAACTGGGGCATTGCCGATATTTTGTACAGTCGCATCATATTGAATGAACGGATCTGTTGAGCTTACATGAATGGGTTGATTGCGAATCGTGATATTTGTTACGACAAGATCTGGAGCTGGCAATGTTTTACATAGCCCCGCCACAATACCGTATGTTTGATCCATAAATTGACCGTTCCCGGACCCCATACTTCCCCATTTTGTTAAGAAAGTTCCTGACGAGTTAAATTTTTGAATACGAAAGTTGGTCTGATCAATTACATATATTCTATCGAGTGGATCTATCGCAAAATTTGAAACAAAATTGAATTCTCCGTCACCAGAACCAGCACTTCCCCAGCTATAAAGGTAAGTACCAGATTGGGTGAATTTTTGGATTCTGTTTGATTGCGAATCAGCAATATACACATTGTCGTGTGAATCTAAAGCGATAGCGTGTGGCCTATCTAGATGGCCCAATGCTGACCCTTGTACACCCCACTGTGCAAGATAAAGTCCAATCGAACTAAAAATTTCAATTCGATCATTAAGAGAATCTGCTAAATGAATGTTACTGGCAGAATCGTGAGCTATTCCATGCGAAACAGAAAATTGACCATTGCCGAATCCCTGACTACCCCACTTCAATAAAAAATCTCCGGTAGAAGTAAACTTTCTAATACTATGGTCCAGTTTATCATGTACATAGATATTATTATTTCGGTCGATAGTCATACTCCCTATACTAGAAAACTGACTATTGCCATGTCCATGTGATCCCCACATAGTTACGTATCCGCCTTCGGCTGTAAATTTCTGCACTCTACGATTTAACATTTCAGAAACATATATATATCCAAAAGAATCCTGAGCAAGGGAGTTTGGGAAATAGAATTGTCCACTACCGGTGCCGTATGTTCCCCACTGTGTTATATAGTCACCATTCTCGGTGAATTTTTCAATACGATTATTTTGAAAGTCGGCTACATACACGCAGTATGTTGGTTCCTTTCCCGGGTCTGTACTACCACCTAGACCATCGGTGCCGACAGATCCGCCAACACCCAAAACTGCCCCGGCACTACTGTTTGTGGCTTGGTCAGCTGGAATAGGCTTTAGTAAAACAGAATAACCTACAAAACCGACGAAAAGTAATGCGCCGGCAAGTAGGAACTGACGAATATGGGTTGTAGTATTCATTATGTTTTTTATTATACAATAAAAAACAAAACTAAATCTATGGACTGTTTATTGCGTTGAAGCTTCGTAAGCAAAAATAGCTCTTCCTGCATCAATTTTAAATATAGTACACGTTTGTGAACAGTCATTTCTAACAATCGACTCCATGGTTGCTTCGTCAAGATTTTGTCGAGTGTACACAACACCATTGAGTGTTACTGGTTGGGGTCTCGAACTACCAGATCGAGGTGTTAGGAAATGACTCCCACCTTTTGTGGAATACACATCACATACCATTGGACAAAACGTTCGTATTTCCGCATTCGCAACAGGAGCCTTGAAACCTACTACTAATAAAAGTGCACTAATCCCTACAAAGGCAACAGGTAATACTTTATTCATATATAAAGTATGCACCCGTCACATCTCGTGTAAATCTTGACACATATATATTTAGGTGTATAATTTTTTAAACAAAACATATGTCATGCAACCACAAAAAAATACACCCTATGAGCTATGCTCACAATGGATGATGTCCTTTACTTTAGGTTTCGGTACGATATTTCTTTGTTCGATGGGCTATATAGTCTGGGGTGATCTGAGCTACGGCACGCCCTCTCTCGTCGGAAAAGTGATACTGAGCCCAGTAACACCATATTTTGCAACTATTGCAATTACTATCGTTCTGCGTTACATCCTCTACGGAAAAATGAAAAAAGGGCAAGGTAAAAACCCGCTACGTGAGTAGCGGGTTTTTTATGTTAATCCTCCACACCATACAGTTCTTTCAACTTTTTCAATCCCCGATGAGACTTTACTGCCAAGATATTTTTAGACTCGTTGGTTATTGAAGAAATATCATAGACCTAAAACTCTTTTACGAACATCAATTGTATATTTTTTATTTTTGAAATAGTTAAATTGGCAATCACCATCATCGCTTTTTTACCATCAATATAATTGAGTAAGTTTTCGGTTGTATCCACAGAGGGTGTAAAACCTTTGACGATCATTGCATCCAACGATTTTGTTTTTGGTTTTCGATATTGATCGATAATAAGATGATTGAGTACGTGATACAAAAAAGCTTTCATTGTATCAACTTTTCCACCCCTGACGATATACTTCCAAGTTTTCAAAAATGTTTCCTGCACCAACTCGTCTGACATTTCAGCATTGCTTGTTTTATACATAGCATACTTGCCGAGACCCTCGGCAAAATCAGTATGCGCACTAGAAAGAGCCTTGCCCTGCTGCTTTTTTTGCTTAGCGGTGATCATGGCTACTATATTCAATTATAAGTATCGGGTCGACGGAGAAAAGAAACTGCACACATAGTGTGCCACACTTGTACCATGCAACCCACGTAATATTTAATATGCGAGTACGGCACAAACTAATGAGAGGTCAGCATTGGTCGATACTGAACTCATCAATGTCGCTTATTATTCATTACAAATAGTATTCAATTCAAAAAAATATGAAAAAATTTATTGCAAAAACACTGATGCTAGCACTACTCGTGCTTCCTTTTGCGTTCTCGCAAAAAACAAATGCCGCTGTAGCACCCAATTGGAATACAACTGGCACATATGTCGTCACTATGAACTACCTCGGTACAGACTATACCCATGACATGGTCTTGGCTCAAGACAGTCTCGGCAATCTTACCGGTCACGGTGGTAATCCTGTTGGCGCAAATGTATATACCTGGGCACTTACCTCAGGTACAGTAGTTGGCGACACGATAGACTTTCTCGCCAATTACACAGCAACCGCGGACGCCGTAACCCCGCAGACAGTTATGCATGTAACTGCCACCATTTCTCCAACCGGCACCATGACAGGTACTTGGTCAGACAACTATCAGGCTGGTGCTCGAACCGGTACTTTTACAAGTACGACTGGTACTGCAATATCGCTTGGATCTCTCGCAGCTGAAGATTTCGGTGTCGTAAATTATGACACTGGACTCGGCATGCTCAAAGGCTACAGCG
>CALRFB010000016.1 GCA_943356455.1 Candidatus Nomurabacteria bacterium
GTTGATGTCTTGATCAGTAGAATCTTTATTTGTAATCGTACACGTAAGAGTGAGCGGCTCCTTGGAAATTACTGTAACGTTTTTTTCACTTGAAACTCCATTTATTGTGAATGTATCAAAGGTGATTTTATTTTGATCAACCGAAAATGTGACCGGTACACTCGATTCTTGATTGGTGTGGTTTTGATAATAATGAATCACCTCGCTGGTCCCATCTACCATGGTTACTTCACCATTTTCCAACAGGACAACTTTCTGACAGATATCTGCTATTGCCGCGAGATTGTGACTAACAAAAAGTATTGTTCGTCCTTCTTGTTTAGTTATTTCATCCATTTTTCTGAGGCATTTTTTTTGGAACTCTGCATCACCAACAGCAAGCACTTCATCGATTATCAAGATATCGGTCTCCATGTGAGCGGCAACTGAAAAAGCCAGACGAACATACATACCGCTTGAATAATATTTTACGGGAGTATCAAGGAATTTTTCAATACCCGCAAAAGCGACGATGGCATTGAATTTCTCCGCTATTTCCTTACGCTTCATGCCAAGAATTGCACCGTTGAGCGAAATATTCTCCCGACCAGTTAATTCTGGATGAAAACCGGTCCCGACTTCAAGCAAACTACCGACACGACCTGTAATCCTAATTTCGCCAGTCGTTGGCGGGGTTATTTGAGACAGAATTTTGAGTAATGTTGATTTACCGGCACCATTGTGACCGATGATACCAATTACTTCGCCTTGGTTCACCGTTAAGTTTATATTTTTGAGTGCCCAAAATACTTCTTTGTTGTGACCAATTTGCCGAGCTTTGTTTTTAAGAAAAGCTAACGGGTGAAGAAGTATAGTGGAAAGAACATCGCGCAGTGCCACATAGCTTGTTCGTTGGTGTCCGAGATTGTACTTTTTGCTAACATTTTTTATTTGTATAACAGGTTGTGACATATATTAAATGATATCGGCAAAGTATCGTTCGGCTTTTTTGAATCGATAAATACCAAATAGGAAAAAGAGGAGTGTCGCACCTAGCGAAATAAGCACAAGTGTCCAGTTGAGTACCGTAGTCCCGAGAAGCGCAGCACGTGCATTTTGAATAACGCCTGTCATAGGATTGATTGCTAGGATCCACGAGTATTTACCAGCAATACTTGCTGGATAAATAACAGGCGTAACAAAGAGAAGTATTTGTATAAAGAAAGGCAATATGTATCGCACATCGCGATACTGTATGTTGATGGATGCCAAGAATAGCCCCAGACCAATTGATGCTAAAAAAGTCACAATGAGTAGAAGGGGAATGACTATCAAAGCAACCAGGTGCGGTACGTAATGATAGTAAACCATCATGCCGAACAATATTACTGCGGCAATTAAAAAGTCCATAAACTTGGTAAGGACAGTTGAAAAAGGCAAAATGAGACGCGGAAAATAGACTTTAGTCACAATGGCTTGGTTGGTAATAAGAACGTTGCTTGTATCAGCGAGTGCGGTGGAGAAAAATTGCCAAAATAATAGTCCTGTATACACAAAAATAGGGTACGGTACGCCGTTTGCCGGAACATTGAGAAGTTGTCCAAAAAAGACCGAGAAAACCACCATAGTGATAAATGGTTGAAATATTGCCCAGAGCACGCCTATGTATGTTTGCTTGTACCGTACTTTGAGGTCGCGCCAGGTAAAAAAATACAAAAGTTCGCGGTAATCCCAAATTTCTCGTAGGTCACTAAAGCTAAATAGCTTCTTCGGTTTTATGACAGTGTATGTGCCTTTCACGCATACACCATAGCATTTTTCCTGTGATTTTACATCCTAACGTTACCCCTTAAAAAGAAATTAACAGATTTTATTTTAGGAATATTTTACCATGGTATCATTTGCATATGTTAGATCATAAAGGTTTCCATCCCCGCAGCCGTCTCAAGTCAATGTCCAATGCATTGCGTGGTATTAAAATCATGTTCCGTGACCAATACAATATCTGGGTGCACACCATGATTCTAGGTATGGTTGTTATCGGCGGTATTTTCTTCGAAATAACTCTCCTCGAATGGATATTCATACTTTTTGCTGCAGGCATGGTTTTTGCCGCAGAAGCCTTCAATACTGCAATAGAAATCGATATGAACCTCACCAGTCCAGAATTTCACCCTCATGCACGCGACACCAAAGACGTAGCCGCTGGGGCAGTCCTTATTACAGCTATTTTAGCAGCTATTATCGGTATCATTATATTCTTACCCCGTATCGTAGTTTGGATGTTTTGGTAGTTTTTTAAACAATACTTCTACAAAAAAGTCAAATAATGCCGTAATAGTTTGACATTAAATGCCAATCTGCTAATATGCATGGAGCTCCATAAGGGCTTTTCTTTTTACCAATACATTACAAAGTATGACACGATCACTTAAAAAAGGGCCGTACGTTGACGAACGAGTCCTCAAGAAAATAGAAGGTAAAAACCCCATGCAAACTGGGGTAATTAAAACGTGGTCACGTGCATGCCAGATTGCCCCTGAAATGGTTGGTTTCACTTTTGGTGTCCACAATGGCAAGACCCATGTCGAAGTCCTCGTATCAGAAGACATGGTAGGTCACCGTTTGGGAGAATTTTCACCTACAAAGAAATTCGTTCGCCACGGCGGTAAAATGCAAAAAGAACTCGAAGCCAAGAAGAAAGAGGCCGAGATCACGGCTGCTAAAAAGAAGTAATTTCCCATTAAATCATTACCATGAAAGCCTTTTTGAAAAACTACAGACAATCACCTCGTAAGGTTCGCCTCGTTGGCGATGCCGTCAAGGGCAAGCGCGTTGCTGACGCTATGGTATATTTGTCATTCCTCCCAAAACGCGCAGCACTGCCTATGCAGAAGCTTTTGTCTTCAGCTGTAGCAAATGCCAAGCAAGCAGGGGAAAGCGTAGACGACCTCGTTATCTCTTCTGTCCGCATCGACAAAGGTATTGTTCTCAAGCGCATGATGCCACGTGCTCGCGGCTCTGCTTTCCGTATCAACAAGCGCAGCTCACATATTACTCTTACCCTTGCACAGAAAGGTGCCAAGGCAGTAGGGGAGAAAAAAGCTGTTGCCAAGAAGGGCGCAGTTAAAAAAACTACAAAAGCTAAGAAAACCGATAAATAATTTTTATGTCAAAAATCGTTCACCCATATGCTCATAGACTTGTAACCCTCCGCGACTGGAAGTCACGCTGGTTTGCTGATTCAAAAAAGTTTGCTCATGAGCTCAAGGCTGACGTTGTTATCCGTGAATTTTTGGATAAAAAGCTCCGTGGTTTTTACGTTTCTGGCGTAGAAATAGAACGCAATCGTAAAGCTACTCGTCTTATCATCCGCACATCACGCCCAGGTATGCTTATCGGTCGTGGTGGAGACGGTGCTACTAAACTCAAAACTGAAATAGAGAAAAAACTCGCAAAGCGTGGTATCGAAATCCCAAACGATTTTAAACTCGATATCGTTGAAGTTGCAAATCCAGATGCAGATGCAGCTATCGTTGCTTACTCTGTGGCAGAAGGTATTGAAAAACGTCTCCCATACCGCCGTGTCATGAAAACAGCAGTGGAAAAAGTTATGGGCGTCCGTGGTGTCAAAGGTGTGCGTATTGTCCTCGGTGGCCGTCTCGGCGGTGCAGAAATCGCTCGCGGTGAAGAACTCAAGAAAGGTTCGATTCCGCTTCAGACAATCCGCGCAGACATCGATTTCGCTCGCGAAAAGGCACACATGACCTATGGTGATATCGGCATCAAGGTTTGGATTTATAAGGGTGAAGTTTTCGGCGAAAAACCAGCCGGCACAAATTAATCTATATGTTATTCCCAAAGAAAGTAAAACATAGGAAGTGGCACTCCACTCGCCGAAATATGAGCAAGATCACTCCGGAAACCCGTGGTACGACACTTGCTTTTGGCTCATTTGGTCTCAAGTCAGAAAGCTACGCACGCGTAGAATCAAAACAAATCGAATCTGGCCGTAAAGCTATGGCTCGCCAACTTTCAAAAACAGGACGCATTTGGATCCGTATTTTCCCAGACCGACCATTTACAAACAAGCCACCAGAAGTGGGCATGGGTAAAGGTAAAGGTGATCCAGCCGGATACTGCTTCGAGGTCAAGCCAGGTCGTGTTATTTTTGAAGTCGATGGTGTCGATGAAGCAACAGCACGTGAAGCGCTTCGCAAAGCAGGCACAAAGTTACCGGTTAAGACTCGTGTTATCGCACGATAGTCGCGTAGGTATCACTCAATAGATTTTTATGAAACCAGAAACAGCAACAACAGAAAAAAAGGTAAATCGCAAAACGCTCAATGGCGTCGTGGTTTCCGATAAAATGCAGAAAACTGTAGTAGTTTCAGTTACTCGCTACGAAAAGCACCCAAAGTACAAAAAATACCTCAAGATTTCGAAAAAGTACAAAGCCCACGATGAAGCCGGTCACAAAATCGGCGACAAAGTTACAATCGTCGAAACTCGTCCAATTTCAAAGGACAAGCACTTCAAAGTAATCGAAGTAAAATAATTATATGATTCAAGATGGAACAAATGTAAAAATCACTGATAATGCCGGCGGTACCATGGGCCGTGTGTTCAAGGTACTTGGTGGTTCAAAGCGTCGTTACGCTGGTATTGGTGACCTTGTAATCATCTCGGTTAAAGTGGCTGATCCACGCAAGGGTGTCAAGAAAAAGGACATTCACCAGGCTGTTGTTGTCCGTACAACCAAAGCTTTTCGTCGCAGAGACGGTTCATATATTCGTTTCGACGACAACGCCGTAGTTATTTTGGAAAAAGGCAAAATGGATCCAAAGGCTGGTCGCGTTTTCGGTCCTATGCCACGCGAGCTTGCTGAAAAGGGCTTCCAAAAGATTATTTCGCTAGCTCCAGAAGTTATCTAAATTTATGAAATTCAAAAAAGGCGACAAAGTAATAGTGGTTGCAGGTAAAGACAAAGGCAAAACTGGCGCAATCGTTAAAGTTCTCCGCGAAGCCAATCGCGTTGTACTTGATGGTGTCAACATGGTCAAGAAGCAACAGAAAGCTCGTCGCAGTGGTGAGAAGGGTAGCGTTATTGAAATCGCTATGCCAATTCATGCTTCCAACGTCATGATTATTGATGCTAAAACCGGCAAGCAGTCACGCATTGGTCGCAAAAAGGTCGGTGATAAACTCGTTCGTGTCGCAAAGAAAAGCGACCAAGAGATTTAGTCCCATTTTTAACTATATTTTATGAGCAAACATCTTACTGTAAAAGAAAAGAACGACCAAGCCTACGACAATCTCAAGGCTGACCTCGGTCTCAAAAACAAACTCGCTGCACCAAAACTTGTGAAGGTTATTATTTCAACTGCAACAGGTACGGCAATGAAGAAGGATCCCAAACGCAACGACCTCGTGCTCAATCGTCTTTCAAAAATCACTGGCCAAAAAGCCAATGTTCGTGGTGCTAAAAAATCTGTGGCTTCATTTAAAATCCGCACTGGAGACCCTGTAGGTGTCACTGTTACACTTCGCGGTGCACGCATGTATGGTTTCCTCGAAAAGCTCATCAATATCGCTTTCCCTCGCACAAAAGACTTCCGTGGTATCGACCGAAAAAACCTCGACACTATCGGCAACCTCACTATGGGTATCAAGGAACACACTATTTTCCCTGAAACTGGCGATGAAGATATCAAAGACGTTTTCGGTATGGCGATCACAATCGTTACAACCGCAAAAGACAAAAAGCAGGGCGAAAAATTCTTCGAATACATCGGTATTCCTTTCAAGAAATAAGTATACTCAAAAAAAAAACTCAATAAAAAAAAACATTTTAAGAAAAAACTCCGTGAAAACGGAGTTTTTTTGTTAAGCATTACGCAGGTTTCTAACTTCCGGCATATTTTGCAATGCCTTTCGAGCATACCAGAGGCGAGTTTTTACATTTACGAGAGGAATGTTATTTTGCTCAGCATACTCTTTGTATTTTACTCTATCAACTGCAACTTGAGTGAATACATCCTTGCGAATATTACTCAGCTTCTCTATTGCATTTTTGAGGATAGTCACAGATTCCTTTTCAATAAAAATTTCTTCCGGGTTTTTGTATTTCCCCGGAATATCCCAGTCTTCTTGTGTATGTTCCTCAGAAAATATTTCTGATATAGAAATGAGATGCTGGTCATATTTTATTCTGCGAAAGAAATTTATAGTCTCGTTTCTTGCAATCTTATAAACCCATGTTGTTAATCTACACCGAGGCTGGTATTTACCAGATCGTAATTTTAGTAAGATTTTAACTAGGGTAATCTGAGCGATTTCTTCAGTGTTCAGATCTCCAACTTTATACATACGAATTTGCCTGTATAATCTTGGGTACATTCGATAATAAAGCTCATTTTCGGCGGATGTGTTACCTTGTGCAATTTGAGCTGCGAGATAGTGGTCGTGTTCATGTGAGTATTTAGTTGCCATAGTACATAGTTTTGTAGAGCATATACCTAGAGGAGCCTTGCGTCAAAAGAGGGAATACTATAGTCTTGGGAAAACTGAACTCTAAAACTTACATACATGGAAACTACGACCGTACTCTGGCTATCAGTTATTACTCTTATTGCTATTGGATACCTGTATTTACTAGCGAAAAATCGAAAATTAATAAAACTTGTGAAGGTTTGTGAGGGTAAACAACTTGCCGACAGTGACGACTTTATGCACAAAAATCAATTACCTGTATTTCCGGCTGTTGAGCGATCGCACAAAAGTAAGAATGTTGGAGATTTGGATAAACAATTTATCGGTTGGCTCTTGTCCCTAAAAGGAATACCATCAAAAATATCTGAAGGAGAAAAAGCCCAACAGTGGGTGGATGCCAACTACACTTCCACAACACAACTTTTACAAATCGTCGGACATACGGTAACGCAAATGTATCGAAATAGTCCGCACCTACTACGTTTTGTTAATGCGAGCAACTCAGGAGAAAAATACCTTTCCATAGAACTCGCTTCTGGTGAATGTGTCTTTAAAAAAGGGGAACATCCACGATATCAAAAGTTGGAATGGCATCTTCGAATGACCATTTTTAACCATATGGACAGGGACTAATATAGAGATCTTGTTTCAATATCCCTAGGCTCATACGGAGGTGTTAGGATTGACGGATCACCGACTATTGGTTCAACATCTGTTATGATCTCGGAGATGACCCCAGAAGCAGCTGGACAGGTTATCCAAGTGCTCCTTCAGTTGATTCAACCAGACACAGCGATACGTCTTTTTATGGCTTCTCCGGATTTTGATTTTGCCCGTGAGCGTATCATAAAAAACGATATACCTGAATGGACAAAAGACCTCGTAGGTATTCCAGATTGGGAGCTTCAGAAACTGTTTGAATCCTGATTTGACACCACCCAAGGCTTCTGCTAGTATTGCAGAAGCCTTTTATTTTCAAGGTAATCCGCTTATCTCCTTTAGTTTTCTGTCTTGTCCAAAGCTTGACCGAGAACTAAAGCACATAAACGAGATATTCCTCGATACAAAAGGCCCCTTGTTTCGGCCTAGCCGAAACTCATTAACATCATTATGGCAAAAACATCAGTTAAAGTGCGCGCAGAGCGCAAGCCCAAATTCTCAACGCGGAAGACAAACCGCTGTTTTCGCTGTGGTCGTAAACATGGCTTTATGCGAGATTTCGGCCTTTGCCGTATCTGCTTCCGTGAATACGCTAACGACGGCAAAATCCCAGGTGTCCGTAAGTCATCTTGGTAATATTTTATGACAGATCCAATCGCAGCAATGATAACAATGATGAAGAATGCATCACATGCCGGCAAGGCAGTTGTGTCTGTTCCTCATTCCAAAGTTAAGGAATCAATCCTCGAATGTTTGAAGCGTAACGGTTACGTTTCAGCATACGAAACAAAAGTTCGCAACGAACGTCCGTTCCTCGACATCACCCTTTCTGCAAAGAATGGTGACAGAATCAACGATGTCACTCGTGTTTCAAAACCATCTCGCCGCATGTACAAAGGCAACAAAGAAATCCGCATGTACAAAAACGGTGCAGGATTGTTTATATATTCAACGCCGAAAGGCATTCTCACTGACAAAGAAGCTCGCAAAGAGCTGGTCGGCGGTGAGATTCTCTTTTCAATTTGGTAATTTCTTATTATGTCCCGAATCGGTAAACAAGAACTCAATATCCCAGCAGGCGTAACTGTAAATCACACAGGCGGTGTTATTACTGTAGTTGGTCCAAAGGGAACATTAACCAAAGCATTGCGTGACGATATCGTTATCACTATCGATGGCGACAAAATCACCCTCGCTCCAAAAAACCTCGACACCAAATTCATGAATGCACTTTGGGGTACATACGCTTCTCATATCAAAAATATGATCCAAGGCGTTTCAACTCCTTTCATCAAAACTCTTATTCTCGAAGGTGTTGGTTTTAAATCAGACGTCAAAGGTACAAACCTCGATCTTGCACTTGGTTTTTCTCACCCAGTATCTGTTCCAATTCCTGAAACCCTCACTGTAACTGCAACCAAGAACGTTATTGCTATCACCGGTATCGACAAAGAACTCGTTGGTCAGTTTGCTGCAAAAGTTCGCGCACTTAAAAAGCCAGAACCATACAAAGGCAAGGGCTTCCGTTACGATACCGAAGTTATTCGCCGTAAGCAGGGT
Organism: Candidatus Nomurabacteria bacterium; assembly: GCA_943356455.1. GTDB lineage: Bacteria > Patescibacteriota > Minisyncoccia > Phycocordibacterales > UBA9973 > JAGOSA01. Next base: position 8,692 of record CALRFB010000016.1, read on the forward strand.
AAGAAAGCTGCATAATCTATATGAATAAGAACATCAAAGCAGAAAAAAGAATGAGACTTAAAGGCAAGATTCGTGCCAATATTTTCGGCACGGGTGAACTTCCACGCCTTTCAGTTTTTCGATCAAATAAATTTATCTATGGTCAGCTTATCGATGACAACAAAGGTGTAACTATTGCCGCTGTTAGTGATATCAAGAGTAAAGGCAAAGGTACAAAAGTAGCTTCTGCAAAAGCTATGGGCGTCGCTATCGCAAAAGATGCCACAGCAAAAGGAATCACCAAAGTTGTTTTCGATCGCAATGGCTTCAAGTACACAGGTCGTGTAAAAGAATTTGCAGATGGCGCTCGAGAGGGCGGATTAACTTTTTAATATATGGCTGAACAAACACCAAAAACAAATACAGGAACAAATACTGGTTTCCGTGCAAGCGCTCCTGGTTACCGAAGTGGTAACCGCAGTGGTCAGGGAAGTGGTCCACGTCGTGGGGGTCCACGTCGCGAATTTAGCGAACGTCCAAAGCCAGAATTTGATCAGAAGATAATCTCAATTCGTCGCGTGACTCGCGTCGTTGCTGGTGGCCGTCGTTTCTCGCTTTCAGTTGCTATGGCAATCGGAGATAAGAAAGGTAATATCGGTCTTGGAACTGGTAAAGCAATCGATACATCGCTTGCTATCAACAAAGCTGTTCGTTCTGCACGAAAAAATATGATTACCCTCAAGCTCACCAAGCAAGGTTCACTTCCTTACGAAGTTACATCAAAGTACGGTAGCGCGAAGGTTATGATCATGCCAAACCGTGGCAAAGGTCTTGTGGCTGGTTCAGCTGCTCGTGAACTCCTTGTGCTCGCTGGTGTTAAAAATGTCACATCAAAAGTGCTTTCACCGTCAAAGAATAAACTCAACAATGCTCGCGCAGCGTTCGAAGCACTTTCAAAAGTTGCTTCACGCAAAGTCGAGAAGCCTGGCTTCCGCGATGCTGAAATATTCTCATAATCACCAATTATTTTATGCAGCTTCACAACATTACCCCAACAACTAAAAACAAAAAACGCATGACCGTCGGTCGTGGTGGCAAACGCGGCAAAACATCTGGTAAGGGTACCAAAGGTCAGAAAGCACGTGCGGGTCGCAAACTCCGCCCAGAGCTCCGAGACATCATCAAGAAGCTTCCAAAGCAGCGTGGTCGTGGCAAGAATATATTCCAGAGCTTCCAGATTAAGCCTGTTGTCATCAATCTCGCTTCTATCGATGCAGCTTTTGAAAAAGGCGCATCTATCACCCCAGCAACTCTTGCTACAGCCGGAGTACTCCGTATGCGCAAAGGGGACAAGCCTTTCGTTAAAATCTTGGGTGCAGGAGAAATTACTAAAGCCCTCGAATTTTCAGGCGTTATCGTTTCAGATGTCGCGCGAGCTAAAATCGAAAGGGCTGGCGGCAAGATAAGCTAGTTACAAAACTAGTTTTGCCTGCCTGTTCGGTCTATAATCAAACCTATGGCAAACATCACCCACAAACTTAAACTCCTCGTCACAGACAAAAGCCTTCGCAAGCGCATTATTTTTGTGCTCGGAGCTTTTATTGCTATCCGTCTTTTGTCCGCTATTCCAATCCCAGGTGTTGATGCCAATCAGCTTGCTTCATTTCTCGCCAATAACCAATTCTTCGGTCTTTTGAATGTATTTTCTGGTGGCGGTCTTTCTACTCTTTCTATCGTCATGCTCGGTGTTGGTCCATATATCACAGCATCGATTATCATGCAGTTGCTCACTATCATGGTCCCAGCTCTCAAGGAAATGAACCAAGAAGGTGGGGAAGCTGGACGTAAGCGTTTTGCACAATATACACGCATGCTTGCTATACCGCTTGCTCTCGTCCAAGGATTCAGTTTGCTCGCTGTACTCTCAAATCAGGGTGTTATTGTTGACGCAACACTTTTTACCAAAATGGTAAACCTCATCATCGTTACTGCCGGCTCTATGCTCATGGTTTGGATCGGCGAACTTATTACCGAATTTGGTATTGGTAATGGTATTTCACTCATTATCTTTGCCGGTATCGTCGCGGGTCTTCCTGCAGAAGTCAGTCAGATGATATTTACGTACAATCCTGCAGATCTGCCAACATATATTCTTTTCGCTACAATCGGCCTACTAGTTATCGCGGGTGTAGTTATGGTGACAGAAGCAGAGCGTCCGATTGGTGTCACATATGCACGCCAAGTTCGCGGTATGTCGTCGTCGAGCGGTGTGACTACATATATACCACTTCGCCTCAATATGGCTGGTGTTATCCCAATCATCTTTGCTCTTTCAATTTTGCTTTTGCCCCAGTTGTTTAGTAATATCTTTTTAAATTCATCTCATGCTTGGCTTGCGTCTATCGCTTCAACTCTCGCCAAGTTCACGCAGACATCACTTCTTTACGGCATACTATACTTCGTACTTGTTTTCGGATTTACCTACCTCTACACATCTATCACGTTTGATCCAAAACAAATGTCTGACAACCTCCAGAAAAACGGTGCGTTTGTTCCAGGTATTCGCCCAGGAGAATCAACAAATACATACATTTCAAATATCGTAAGTCGCATCACGCTCGTTGGTGGCTTATTCCTAGGTGTCATTGCCGTGTTGCCTCTTATTGTTCGCAACCTGTCTGGTGTCACGTCTATTGCACTTGGCGGTACGGCACTCCTTATCGTTGTCTCGGTCGTTATTGACCTCATCAAGAAAATCGACGCGCAAACGTCGATGCGAGAATACTAGACAAACGGGCTTAAACCCGTTTTTTAATGCTATAGTTATACTATATGAGCCCCAAGACTATAATTTTTGTTGGACGTTCTGGGTGCGGTAAAGGTACCCAAGGAAAATTGATGCAGGAATACTTGTCTACAGCCACCCCTACAAGGGACATTTTTTATTTGGAGACTGGTGCACGTTTTCGCGAACTCATTGCTGGCGACAGCCATACAAGCCAGCTTGCCAAAGAGATTATGGACGAAGGTACACTACAACCAGCATTCCTTGCTATTCACATCTGGTCACATGAATTCATAGAGAACTTGAAAGGTGGTGAACATATGATTATAGACGGCACACCACGAACACTTTCCGAAATAGAGGCCCTTGATACTGCTTTCACTTTTTATAAACGTGAAAAACCAATTGTTTTTTTGCTCGATGTTTCGAGCACATGGTCGAAAGCCCGACTCGACGGTCGTGGTAGAAGCGACGATAGTAAAGCAGGTGATATCGAAAAACGAATGTCATGGTTTGAAAGCGATGTTGTTCCCGCTATTCGTCACATGGAAAATGCAAAGATGTACGATGTTATTACCATTAATGGTGAGCAAACGATAGATCAGGTTCATGCTGATATTATTGCTGCTTTCGAAAAACACAATGGCTAGAATAAAAAATCCTAAAGAAATCCAGATTTTACGACAAGGGGGCAAGCGCCTAGCTGCGATATTGGCAAAAGTTGCAAAAGCAGTGAAGCCAGGAGTAACAACATTAGAGCTTGATGCTCTGGCCCGAAAACTTATTGAAAAAGGTGGAGACACACCTTCTTTTCTAGACTACACCCCAGAGGGTATCAGTATGCCGTACCCAGCTGCGCTCTGCGTTTCTATCAATGAAGAAGTAGTGCATGGTATTCCAAGTAATCGAATGATCAAAGACGGTGATGTCGTGACTGTTGACCTTGGACTCATTCATAAGGGTATGTTTACAGATCATGCGACAACCGTTGCTGTCGGCAAAGCTGCTAAAGATAAAGATATAAAAAACCTGATCGCAGGCACAAAAAAAGCGATTGCTGCTGGTATCAAAGCTGCTACTCCAAAAGCCACAACGGGTGACATCGGGGCTGCTATTGAAAAAGTCCTACGAGCTCATAAGCTTGGTGTTGTAAAAGCATTGTCTGGTCATGGAGTCGGTCATGCTGTCCATGAAGAACCGTTTGTGCCAAATTACGGAAATCCGGGCACTGGGGTTTCGCTCGCACCAGGTATGGTTATTGCCGTTGAACCGATGGCAACGCTTGGATCTGGGCGCGTTCGCGTTTTGGCGGACGAATATACTTATATTTCAAGCGACAAAAAAACGGCGGCTCATTTCGAGCACACCGTTC
>CALRFB010000017.1 GCA_943356455.1 Candidatus Nomurabacteria bacterium
CCTTCGGGGCGTTTTCTTTTACCCATATTTTCTTTTCTGTCTAGATGGGCGTGATATACTATTTTATATGCATACAAAAATTATTGCTTTTCTCCGTCGACCACGAACTGCATTGATCGTGATTGTGACGGTTGTATCGTTTACTATTTGTGCTGGGGGTCAATTTATCTTACGTTCATCTGCCAATGATCCACAAATACAAATGGCTCAAGACACAGCAGCCTTACTTGCTGCCGGCATGCCAGTGGCATCTATCTCGGCAAATAAAAATATTGAATCGACATTGAGCCCGTTTACTATTGTTACAGATAAATACGGTACGACGATTGCCTCAACAGCACTTTATAAAAACGCATTACCCCAAGCTCCACGCGGTGTCTTTATGTATGCGGGCATGATGCGACGTATGCATACCGTGACATGGCAACCTTCGAATATGATGCGTTTTGCAGCTGCCGTTACACCGTATGAAGTAAATGGTGAATACGGCTATGTGCTCGTAGCAAAAAATCTTCGTGAGATCGAACGACGCAGTAGTGGTTTCTGCGGTATTATTTTTGCTGGGTGGTTTGTTTCTTTGGGTGTGATCATCCTAACTTCGCCTACTGCTTGGCGTCATTTGCGAAAAATTGTTCACGCAAAACACAAATAAAACCTATTGGAAAATGTACTAGTATATACGTGTAAAAAAGCGTACTATGAGTATAGGTCAAAGGTATTACTCATAACGTGACGCATCTGCGTAGTTTATATGCTAACAACAATCGCAATCATTTTGCTTATAGCTTGGTTACTTGGTGTTACAGGAGTATTTGCCGTTGGGGGATTCATTCATATCCTCCTTGTTGTTGCCATTATTCTCTTTTTGGTTCGCGTTATCAGAGGCGAAAATCCAATAAAGTAGTTTGGCGTCCTGATTTTCAAAACCCCCGTCTGGGGGTTTTGTGCTATTGACACAACGCCACTGATGCGTAGTATTGAAATAGAGCCCTTTGGGGAACCTATTTATTAATTAGATGTATTGATATTAGCTTATGAAAACAAAGCGTTTTTTTATTGTTGGGACGCGTAGTCTCCTTGCGATTTTTACTATAGTTAGCCTCGTCACAAGCGGTTTGGTTGGTTTTGTTGCCACAGCTCATGCCGAAGCTGAATCAGGTGACACAGATCAAAAATTAGTTGTAAATGAAAATATTGAAGGAACCAGTTCTGAAAATGATCACCAGGATCATCAGGACGACGACAATGAGGAATCTGACCACCACGATGACGGGGATGGAGAAGGTGACCATCACGATGATGATGGTGGAGGAAACGAAGATGGTGGCGATGATACGATGGTAATCACCGGTACTATCCGTGTTTGTAAAATCGTAGTCGACGAAAGTATGCATGTCCTACCAACCGCGACGGTAACAGGTGCGACATTTGAAATTCCGGGAATTACTGCAACGTCAGTGTACGGTCCTTCAGCAGGCGAACTTTCTACTACCGTTGTCACGTCACCCATGAGCCTCAATACTCAATTGCTCGATACGTCAACTGAAAATGATGCAACCTGCACAATATATTCCGGACTTGCTCTTGGAAATTATTATTACGGACCAGAAGTTATTACTGGTAATGTCGAAGGCTATACATGGGATGCGCCTCTTTACCACGATGATGTCGCGTACTATCTTTATTCTTTCGATTATTTCCAGCCATATAATACAGAACTTTTTGACGCCGATGAAACCAACGATTGGAATGGTGTATATACCGCAGACGGAAATATTCCCCTAAGTGAGGCAGAGCCAGATGCAACTCTCGTTGTTGTAAACCGTTTGAAAATCATTGATAACGGCACAGGTGGCACAGGTGGCACTGGCGGCACAGGCGAAACTGGTGGCGGAGGCGGTGGCACAGGAGGAACGGTTGGAGGTAATGGGTTCATAACACCACCACCAATAGAAGGTAAAGTTCTCGGCGAATCTACGTGCGGGGAGTATCTCACAGACTATCTCCGTTACGGATACCAAAATAATCCTGAACAAGTCAAAAAACTTCAATCTTTTTTGAATGAATATCTCGGTATTAAAATCGAAGTAAATGGAATGTTCGATAAGGCTACAAAAAAAGCAGTAGAACAATTCCAAAAGAAAGAGAATGACAATGTACTCAAACCTTGGAAAACCACAACAACGGGTATTGTGTATCTCACAACAAAAACACGAATTAACAACCTCATGTGTTCAACTCTTAAAAAAGATATTCCAAGCAATTTGATTAGTTGGAATAAAAACCCTGATACATTTCAAATTAAACGTATCAAGTAAATACTTCGCGCAACTGAACAACATATAGCAATGGGCCCGATAAGGGCCTTTTGCATTGGGGCTATTTGTGTTGTATAATATCGTCTGTATATATGAGGAAAAAACTTAAGCGTGTCTTCATACCCCATCAGGACAACGGCTATAAACCGACACTTTTTCACTATGTAAGCATTTCTGCCATACTCATGATCGGCATAGGATTCTTTATGTCTTCAGTTGCAGTAAACCGCTACTTACTCACGACACAACAAGGTGCCGCGGTGTACTCTGCCGTGCTTGTAGATCTTACAAATAAAGCGCGCGCTGAAAATAATACACCCACACTTACTCTCTCAGATACGCTTACTCAAGCTGCGCAGATGAAGGCCAATGATATGGCATCTAAACAATATTTTGCACATACGAGTCCAGACGGAACCACGCCGTGGTATTGGTTTCAAAAAGCAGGCTATGGATTTATGTACGCAGGAGAAAATCTAGCTGTGGACTTTAGCGAATCCAGTGATGTCGAAAACGCCTGGCTAGCTTCTCCAAAACATCGTGAAAATATTGTAGACAATCGTTTTAGTGAAATAGGTATTGCTACAAAAACTGCAATGTGGCAGGGGAGAGAGACAACATTTGTCGTTCAACTTTTTGGCACGCCTTCATATACAACCAAAAACTCAGCACCTATGGCATCTGTGGTACTCGCACCACAAACTCCATCAGGTACTATAAAGGCCGTCCCGGAAGTTGCCGGTGTATCAAAGTCGCAAAATACCCCACCCAGCATTGCTGTACTTTCTGAAACACCCGACACTATTGTTGTTGCAAACACGACCACACAAGCCCCAAATAATTCCTTGGTGCATGACGTCACCCAATCTCTAGGTTCACAACGAGCCTCGTTACTAGATAAAACAATAGTTCGTATGCCAAATATTTCAAGCTATGCACTTGTGTCGCTTGCCGTCATTATATTACTCGGACTTATCCTTTTTATATTTATTGAAATAAAACGCCAGCATCCACGACATGTAGTCATGGGTATTTTTGTTTTTTTCCTGCTTTCGTCCCTCGCATACCTGAGTCAGTCTTTTGTGTTGCCAATATAGTTTGCGATGTGTAGATAGATAACCCCATGATTAAAACCTCTGACGTTGCTGCTTTTCGCCGCATTATTCGACACTATTACAAAAAACATAAACGGGATTTTCCATGGCGCGAAACTAGTGACCCATATCGTATTTTGGTTTCAGAAATTATGTTGCAACAAACACAGGTTGATCGCGTGGTCAGTAAATATACTTCTTTTTTAAAAAAATGGCCCACCGTAAAGAAACTCGCCCAAGCAGATCTGCGAGACGTATTGGCAGAATGGTCCGGTCTCGGCTATAACCGTAGAGGAAAAAGTCTATGGTTACTCGCCAAAGTTGTTGTTTCTGATTTTAGAAATCGCATACCAAATACTCCAGAAGATTTGGATTCTTTACCAGGCATAGGCCCATATACCTCCCGTGCTGTTATGGCTTTTGCTTATAACACGCCCCATGCATTGATAGAAACAAATATCAGAACTGTATTTGTACATAGTTTTTTTCCCAACACAAAACGCAAAATTAGCGACGCAGAACTTTTTCCATTTATAGAACGTACGCTCGACCGTACACAACCGAGGGAATGGTACTACGCTCTTATGGACTATGGTGCATACCTTAAGAAAACTAAAAAAGGTAGTAATGCCAACCATGCGGTATACACAAAACAGAAAGCGTTTAAAGGTTCCCTCCGCGAAGCTCGCGGCGCTATTATGCGCGAACTTATCATAGCTCCGTGTACATTAAGAAAACTTCAAGATAAGATAAAACTTCCAGCAGAACGCATCGGCCATGCCGTGGAAGCGTTGAAAAAAGATGAAATAATCATGAAAAATGGTACTATCTATAGCATTTCTGACTAGTTGCGCCGCACTGTGTACCTGCTACAATTTTTGTATGGAAACCAATGAACATATTCAATCAATACAAAACGAAATACCACAACAGCCCCAAGATATCATACGCACATCCCAGCAAGATCATAGGCGTACCGTTCTGGTTGCAGCGTGTAGTGCGCTCGTGGTTGTTATTCTAGCGCTTGGCATTATTTACTTTTTTCGAACGAGAATTTTTACTTCTATCGCTACAGACTATATTTCCGCGCACAACGGTCTTTCTGCTAGCCTCGACACGGGCGCAAATGCACTTTTTTCTGGAGACAGTATTATTACATCGGCAGTTAAAAAAACTAATCCTGCGGTTGTCTCAATTACGATCAGCAAAGATGTACCAAAATACGAATTGCAAACTCTACCAAACTTCAATGATCCACTCGGTTTTTTCTCAATACCGTCTTTACCTGTTCAAAATGGCACTGAAAATAAAGAAGTTGGCAATGGCTCCGGGTTCCTTGTTTCGAGTGATGGCTACATCGTCACCAACCGCCATGTCGTAGATGACAAAACTGCAACATATACCGTCACACTCAATAGCGGGAAAAAATATCCCGCAAAAGTTATTGCATCTGATCAAGTATATGATATTGCTGTTGTAAAAATCGAAGGTACAGGTTTCCCTTCTGTTGTTCTAGGAGACTCGAGCAAATTGGAACTTGGTTCAACGGTGATAGCAATCGGTAATGCACTTGGAGAATTTAAAAATACAGTTTCTGTTGGTGTTGTCTCAGGACTTTCTCGTTCCATAACAGCAGGGGACGGCATGGGTAAAAGCGAACAGCTTGAACAAGTTATTCAAACAGATGCAGCCATCAATCCGGGTAATTCTGGCGGACCGCTCCTCGACCTCAACGGCGAAGTTGTCGGTATCAATGTGGCAGTAGCCCAAGGCTCGCAATCTATTGGTTTTGCACTCCCTATAAATTCTGTAAAAAGTATTATTGGTTCAGTAAAAATAACTGGCAAAATAGTGCGTCCATATATCGGCGTACGATACGTACAGATCAATGCCGACCTTGCCGAAAAAGAAAAACTATCGGTTGATTACGGCGTACTTATAAAAGCAGGTGATGCCAAAAATCCAGCAATCATCAAAGATTCACCGGCTGAAAAAGCAGGATTAAAAGTTGGAGACATCATTACTGCAGTCGATGGCGTCAAACTCGACGACACCCAAAGCTTGTCTATTATTGTTCGGGGTCATGCTGTCGGTGACACACTTTCACTGACAGTTGTGAGAGGTTCGGAAACTAAAAGTATTGCTATTATCCTAGGAGAAGCACCAGCAAACTAATTACATTTTGACTTCACGCCATTCACCGGGCTTCATTTTGCCAAGCATAAATTTGCCGATACGAATACGTTCTAATTTGGTGACTTTCGCACCGAGTGATTCTGTCATGCGACGAATCTGACGATTCTTACCTTCGGTTAAAACAATAGTAAATGTATTGTCGCTGGTAATTGTAATGCGACAAGGTTTGGTAGTATACACGTCCATCTTGTCGTCGCCACCGATTTTAACACCTTTTTCCATTGCCGTTTTGAAAGAATTGCTGATACGTTTGTCGATAGTAACTGCATACTCTTTTTCGTGACTTTTTTCGGGTGCTAGTAAGTCGTCTGTAATACGACCGTCATTGGTCATGATGATAAGCCCAGTCGATTCTTTATCGAGTCGGCCGATTGGAAAAAGTTTACCACCATCAACCTTGGGGAATTTTGCTGTTGTTACAATATCTTTTTCACCCGGTTGTGGTTGGGTTGTAACAATACCAGCTGGTTTGTTGTACAAAAAGTAGCGGTAGGTTTTGCCCTTACCGCGGATTTCAATAGTGTCTGTATCGGCAACTTGCATACCAAGCGTCGCCTTAACACCATTGACAAAGACTTTGCCAGCAGCAACAAGCTCATCAGCCTCTCGGCGTGTAGCTTTGCCCTTATTCCTGAGTGCGACGTTTATACGTTCCATGTATAAGCATCCTACGCTAAAGACGCCAAAAAACCAAATAAAACAAAATTTTTGACCATTGAGATTGATTAAAAAAATATACCTTATCGCGTGTCTTTAAATCGTAGTGCCGGGATAATACCAAGGAGACATAAAATACCTAGGAGAGAAAAAAGCATGTGATATCCGCTAATGCCAATAATAACCGAGGCTAAAATCGGAATAATGACACCAGCAAAAGGAGCGATCGAACGATACAGACTTACGAGGCCAAAATCACTAGCCTCGACGTGTTTAAAAAAGTAGCTGTCGGACATTACTTCTACCGTCGCTGCACCGATACGAGTTGTGAATAGTGTCACTGCCCAAAGCCAGATAGAGGGTGTGCTTATAGTCGTGAGCATAATTGTCGATAGACCCATAACCAGAAGACCAAAAACTAAAATTTCTTTTTCGCCAAAACGCATGTCCGCAATCCGTCCAAGAGGGTATTGCAATAAGACAAATGGCGAAAGCATTACAAAGAAAATGATACCAACCTCTTTCCAGCCAAAACCAATTGTTTCAGTCAGATAAAGTGGCGTGAAAATAACCATAATTATATAAAAAGATTGTAAAATCAAATTTACTAAGTAGATCGAAGATAGATTTTTATTGCGAATGAGGGTACGCAAACCCTCGAGTAGTCGCGCTGGTTTCATGCTGTGACTATTGAGTGATATTCCTCCACGATACAAAGCCAAGAGTGAAAGAAAAACAAGTACAGCTCCAACAATATATAGTCTTGAAAAACCACCAGTGTCGAGTATTGAGCCTGTTGCCAAGAGAGCAATCATCCAGGCAAGGTTTAGGACAGTAAGGTAAATTCCACGAATTCGTCCAGTCGAAGTATTGGCTGATGCATGCTCGACTATCATATCGAAACCGTAGAGAATAATTGAATTTGTTGCGAGGTAGAGAACAAACAATCCAGCGTAGCCGATAGAAAATACTGCATGAGACAAACCCGTAAGAGAGAAAATCGAAATGAGCAGTATCAGCCCAACAAAAAGTACGGTGCCATTGCGGGCAATTTTCTTGGGTACCCAAAACAGATGTGCCAAGAGCGCAAGACAAGCAGATATCGAATAGAGTGGACCGACTGCGTCTTCACCAAATAGTCCAGCAGCGAACGTCGAATTGGCATAGCTAATCAGCGCCAAGTGAAGCGAGAAAAGAAAACCTGTAAGTAGGGCATACTTAAGCGCCCGCACCTGTACAATGCGCATACGATACTATTATAAATGATGTTGGCCGAAAAAGGAGAAAGAGTTCGGGAAAACTTTTTTATACACTCAATACAACTGGAATCACGAGTGGACGCTTTGCGGTTTTTTGGAATAGGAATTTTGATATATTGTCGCCAAGTTGCGTTTTAATAAGATCAAAGTTCACAGGATTTTGTCCAGCAATTCCGTCCTCTACTGTTTTTTTGATTATATGTCGGGCAGCCCGAAGTAGCTCTTGGTTTTCTTTCAAATAAATGAAACCACGAGAAATGAGGTCGGGGGATTTCTTAAGCTTTCCAGTTGCTGGATCAACAGTTGCGATAACAACGAACATGCCATCTTGGGCAAGCATTTGTCGATCACGGATAACCACATCTTGGACATCGCCAACTGAGAATCCATCAACCATCATGGCGCCAGCTGGAGCTTTTTCTGGACGAACGCTGATTTTTTCACCGTCCGGAGATATTTCGATGATCGAACCATTGTCTGGAACGATAATATTTGACTCAGACATGCCGAGATCCAGTGCCAAACGCTTGTGCGATTTGAGCATCGAATGATGTCCGTGGATTGGTACGAAGAATTTTGGATGGGTTTTGCGATGTAGCCAACGTATGTCTTCTTTGTTGCCGTGGCCTGTTGCGTGAACGTAGTCTTCTCCAGATGTACGGAAAGTAATCACATTGACGTCTTGACGAGCAAGACCGTCTTTCAAACGCTGTACAGCGACTTCATTTCCTGGAACGATCGACGCTGAAAGGATAATGGTGTCACCCTTGGTAAGTTTAAATTTGGCATGTGTTTTATTTGCAGCACGATTGAGCGCAGCAAATTCTTCACCTTGTGCGCCAGTCATGAGGACGATCAATTTGTCTGGCGGATAATCGCCCATCTCGTCGACTGTAATGATGGAACCTTTTTTTGGTTTCATCAAACCAGCTTGAATAACGATATCAATGTTATTTTTCATTGAGCGTCCTTCGACGACGACTTTTTTGCCGAGACCTTCTGCGATCTCAACGATTTTCATGAGACGGGTGATGTGCGAAGCAAAAGCAGCAATAATAATACGGCCGTTTTTGTGTTCATTGATAAGTTTTTCCAAACCTTGGTGCACCTTGATTTCAGCAAGAGCAAAACCTTCGTTTTCAATGTTTGTCGAGTCGGTCATGAGCAAGAGTACTTTGGCTTTGTCGAATATTTCGTACTCTTTTTCTTCAGACGCGGAAACAACACCATCGACTTGGTCGAGTTTGTAGTCACCAGGGTTGATAATCCAGCCGTTCGGAGTATCTATGATGATACCCATGGAGTCCGGAATAGTATGCGTTACGCCCCAAAATTTAACCTTGATTTTACCAAATGTCACAACTTCGTCTTTTTCAACGACCTGAGCATTCATTGCTGGAAAATGAGGGAATTCACTTTGGCGCTTTTTCATGAGCATAACTGAAAGGTTGCGAGAGTAGACAGGTGGGTTGCCGATACGAGAAAGCACAATAGGCACACCACCGATGTGGTCGAGGTGACCGTGCGTGATGATAAGTGCACGAATTTTATCTTTACGTTCTTCTAGGTAGCGTGTATTTGGGATAGTGTAGTCGATACCGGGTGTATCGTTTTTCGCAAATTCCATACCTGCGTCGATAACGATGATGTCATCTTCAGTTTCGATAGCAGTCATGTTCTTGCCGATTTCTTCGACGCCACCGAGAGGAATAATACGAATCACGCCAGGAGCAACTGGGGGAATAGTGACTTTGTTTTTATCTGGGCGCGATGTTGTTGTTGATTTTGGTGGTTCAGGTTGTTTTGGTCGGCGTGATTTGCCAAACTTGCCACCATATTGAAATGTTTTTGTGCGGACATTTTTCTTTGGCGGACGAGCACCGTGAGTGGCATGACTGTGGCCAGTGTGTGATCCTCCTGTACCTGTGCTAGTCTGTCCAGCGCTAGTTCCTTGGCTTGACTGCGTAGGGTGGGCAGTACGCGTTTGGGTACCATGAATAGCCACATGATGTGTGCTATTTGTATTGTTTGTATGCGAACGGTACGTTTTTGTTTCCGGTCGTGGGCGGTCGTTTGAAGGACCAACTCTTTTTCTAGGATATGTATTGTCCATATAGGTAGTTATTATTTATAATTATTACTTATTTTTTAATAAAGGCATTCCAAACTTTTTCGGTTTCGATAAACCACGAGGCAATATCTCGGAATCTGTCTGAAGATAAAACGATACCCGATGTCGCACTTTGACCTTGTACGTGACTGCGGCGTGCTTCTATGTATAAAGGTGAATAGATGAAAGCGACTGGTGCATTTTTCTCAATATCCGACTGAATGATCTGTAAACCAGCTCGGCGTTTTTCAGGATTTGCAGAAGCGAGAACATCTGTCAGGGCCTTATCTACAACACTACTTTTATACATTGCGACATTGAGGCCTGGGTCACTTGTTTGCGACGAATGCCAGAAGGAGTATAAGCTACCAGTATTTGTCACATATTCCCCAAACAAAAGCGCATCGTAGTTGCGTGGACGAATAATGTCTTGGTTGAGGTCACCAAGACTGTAAATCTTTACTTCGACAGAGAAGCCGACTGCTTCCAGATTCTGTTTAAGTATATCAGCTGTGGCGACAAGTTCGGGTGTATCGGCTGTGGTTATTGCAAAAGAAAGAGATGTTGTAGTCTTGGCTTTGGTGTCAGTTTTACTACGAATACCACCTGCTCCGACTTTCCAACCAGCTTGATCGAGCATTTGTGTGGCATCTTGGTGTAAAGCATTTGAATCATCATCACTTGAACCTAAAAATATGGCTGGAACTGGTCCTGAAATCGGAGCGCCATATCCGTAGAGAACCGTGTCTATAATTTGTTGTCTGTTGATACTTTGTTTTACAGCTTGAACCACGATAGGATCATTGAAAATCGGATTTTGGTTTTTATTCATAAATAAACCAAATATTCGGGGGAGTTCACGAATGTCTATAGCCATACCTTTGTCCGCAAGTACTTTTGTTCGCTCGGGCGAAAGTCCAGATGCAATGTCGATGTTGCGAGACGTAAGTGCATTGCCGAGTTCGCGTTCGTTTGCATAGGAACGGATGGCCAGTTTAGAAATAAAAGGTTTGCCACCAATATATTTATTGAAGGGCGATAGTATAAATTCATCTGCGATACCAGAAGAGTTTCGGTTTACGCTGGATATTTTATATGGTCCGGAACCAATTGCATTAATATTGAGTGCACTAAATGCAAATTCTTCAGGAGAAAGGTTGGACCAAAGATTCGCAGGCATAATCCCAATCGTTACCAGCTCAAGAAAAGGAGAATATGGTTGCTTGAGATTAAATACCACTGTCATTTCATCAATCTTGGTGACAGAAATACCTTGCCACGCTGCTTTTTTAGGACTGTCGATCAAAGGGTGTTGGATTTGGTTGATTGTATACACAACATCGTCAGAAGTAACCTTGTTTCTATTATGAAAAATTGCGGTATCTTTTATTATAAATGTATATGTCTTACCATCGGGGCTTACAGAATATGAATCAGCAAGATCTGGCGTAGGTATGCCACCCGTGTCCAGGCGCATGAGCCCAGAATACACAAGTGACGTAAGATCTTTGTCAGCATCAGAAACAGCCAAAACGGGATTTACAAAACGAGGTGTACCAATGATGCCTTCTTGAAGTTTGCCGCCGTGGATCGGCACATTCGTGCTTACTTCTGAATTAAGTATACCGAGCATCCAAATAAGCGTCACAAATGCAACACAAAACAGCGACAAAAATGAAGCCAGTTCTTTTCTCGTAAAAGATCGTATTGAATGTTGACCCTTGCGACGAAGCTCGGGGAGGGAGAAATTGCGCGCAAAACGCGTTTTTTTATGTGCCATATGGTGAGTTTTACTACTACCGAAGGATGAAAGAGGTGATTGCGGCCGCAGCGAAAAGAATCGCGACGACGATCGTGAAGTACATCAAGAACTTCTCAAAACCTCTCCTGGTGTGATAGTTTGCGACACTGTCGCCACCACCCAGAGAAGCACCGATTCCGGCGCTTGAAACCTGGAGGAGTATTCCTGCAATGAGGAGAATTGAGAGCACAATCTGAATAATAGGGAGATATGATTGCATATTCGGTATGGGATCATACTAGCACACCGACAGTATTTTTGCAAAATCTTAAAGTAATCCACAAGACCCTAGTACGTGGAAAAAAAATGAAGAAGTGATGATGGTATAATTCAATGAGCACATTTATTGTCGTTATTTATTATTTTGCCCGGCATGTCCGGTATCAATCGTCATTATGAAAAAGAATACGTTACTACTTCTTTTAGTCGCCATCGGCGCCATGCTCATATACCTCTTTGTTGGAGGCGGTATTAAAAATGGCAACGATTCTACAGATCAAGCTGATTTGTACGCTGACCAACAACTTGGAGCTCAGGCGGGTTGTACCTCGGCATCTACACCGACACTATCCAACATAACTGCGACTTCAGTAACAGCGAACAGCGCTTCGCTTTCATGGTCAACCAATATTCCGGCAGATTCCGAAGTGAAATACTGGAAATCTTCACTCGCTGAATCTACTGCAAGTTGGCAACCAGTCACAGATGTAACCGGTACTCTTGCTCATAT
>CALRFB010000018.1 GCA_943356455.1 Candidatus Nomurabacteria bacterium
CCTTTAGCTTAACTGTTTTTTGTGAACGTGTTTTCATGTCGCGTACGATAACACAATTCTCAATAGCTTCTTTTTGTCCAAATATAAGTGCGTACGGAACACCCAACTTTTCTGCGTATCCGAGTTGTGCACCAAGTGAGTCTTTGGCAAGCGACTGACTGATCGGCATGTGCGCCTTGCGAAGAATATCGATAACATTGAGACTCTTTAGTTTTGCTTCCTGTCCCAATTGTATGAAATACATTTTTGGTTTTTTGAGGAAACGAGGAGAGTGTTTTTTGTACCAAGGTTGGAGTAGGAGACGATCGACGCCAAACGATGCACCTACAGCTGGAATATCTTTTTTACTACCCAATTCACGGCCGAGATAATCGTAGCGACCACCACCACATACCGTAAGTGTTTTTTCATCGACGACAGTAATGATTTCAAAAACTGTACGGGTATAATACGAAAGTCCACGAACAAGATTTTTATTCATTCGGTAGGGAATACCCATGCCTTCCAAATATTCAAGTACTTCTTTGAAGTGCTTTTTGCAAGCTGAACACAAGTAAGTAACCGCGTCCGGTGCGTGTTCGTTGACCGCCATAGATTTCTCATCTTTGGTATCAAGAATTCGAAGTGGATTGGACTTTAGTCGTTCTTTGTCAATTGGACCAAGCTCATTGATATGTTTTTTGTAGTAATTGGTGAGTTCGCGGACATAGTGAGCACGGCACTCCTTGTCGCCGATAGAATTGATATCCACCATGAGGTCAGTAGCGCCAGAGTCTTCAAGAATCGCCCATGCCGTCTTGATAACCAGTGCGTCGTTGATCGCTTTTTCTGAACCCAAAATATCGAGATCGAACTGGTAGAATTGACGATATCGCCCCGCTTGTGGGTTGTCGTGGCGAAAGACTGGACCGTAGTGGTAGAGCATAACGGGCTGAGGTTCTGATTGCATGCCATGTTCTATGTATGCACGCACAAGACTCGCAGTCTGTTCTGGGCGCATTGCAATACGATCGCCACTCTTGGTGCGAAATGCATACATTTCTTTGTCGACAATATCTGTGCCTTCTCCGATTGATGTTGTAAATATGTCTTCAGATTCGAGTATTGGTGTTTCTATCGGTTTGAAACCATAGTAAAGTGCTATTTCTTGGGCTTTATCGTAGAAGCCTTGAAGATTGAAAAAATCGTCACCGAGTAAGTCTCGCATGCCTTTAAGTGTCTGAACATCTTTCTTAGGTCCTGAATTTTCTTTTTTAGTCATTGGTTGTATACGTTGTTTTGCCGGGGAAAATACCAGCTTCTTTAAATGGGACTAATCTTACAAATGCGCGTCCGACGATGAGATCTTTGGGAAGTGTACCCCACGAGCGTGAATCGTAACTAGCACTTCTGTTGTCTCCCATGACAAAGTAATGATCGCTATCGAGGATAACTGGTTCTGTATCCGTGAGTTTGTCTTGGATGTACGGTTCATCGAGATAGAATCCATCTGGGTTTGTCGTAGTAGTGATCTTTACACGGCCTCCGACAATAGCAACAGTGTCACCAGGGCGTCCGATAATGCGTTTGATAAAATATTCTTTTGTGTTGTTGGGAAAATGGAAAATAATGACATCACCACGTTTTGGATTTTCGAGTTTGTAGGTTATTTCATCGACGATGAGGTATTGGCCGTTGTCAAAAGTGGGGTACATCGATTTACCAGAAACAATAAATGGCTGAGCAATGAAAAGTCTAAACGGCAATACGATTGCTAGCGAAATTAAGCAAAATTTAACGAGGTCCCAAATAAACGCACCTTTTTTGTTGGTAGTTTCCATTGCGATAATTGTACAGTATGGTGCTGTTTGACACAAGACAGCTTTTCGTTATATAATGCGAAAAACATCATTTACACAAAAAAACACAATCTATGGCACAAAAAATCTCCTACCAAAAAACGATTTTGGCAATTATTCTTCTTATAATCGGCACGTATTCACTAGTCAAATACGATTGGCGAGTTGCATGTATCACACCAGTACTTTTTTTGGTGTTTACTGCCCTCAGAGGATATCAGCCACGCAATGCGTTCGCGCAGAGCATGCAGTCTTATTACGAAGATTTACAAATCTTCGATTACGGTAAAATTACGAAATGGAAAAAAGTTGTCAATAAGTGGTCTTATTTCCTTTTTATTATTTTACTCATCTTAAGTTGGACAAATACCCATATGGTTATTGTTCACTTTGGTTTCTTGAAATCAATTTTCAAGAAAATATCTGGAAATGGTTTAGTCGCTGATCTCGCAATAGCATTTCAGGTGATAACCTCAGGTGTGTTGCTGTCTTTAGCTTCTGTACTATTGTTTTATTCATTCCGCATTTTTAAAATGTGGAAACTGAAAAAAAGTCGAACACCAACAGGTGCATTCGCGTAACATAGTTTGTTTATGTATCGCAGGGTTCCCATATGGGGCCCTGTTTTTTTATGCTAGAATAGACGCATGTTGTACGTTGTTGGTCTCGGAAATCCTGGAAAGGAATACGAAAGTAGTCGTCACAATACGGGGCGGAGCTTTCTCGAATACGTTGCAAAAAAGCGTGAATTTTCTGATTGGAAAGATGATAAAAAACTTAAAGCTCGCACCGCAACTGGTGTCCTTGGTGGCAAAAAAACTATGCTCATTTGTCCAGAGACTTTCATGAATAATTCTGGCAATTCGATTCGTCCGCTTGAATTTTCAGCAAAAGCGCTTGAGTCTATGTGTGTCGTGTATGATGATTTAGATTTACCAATTGGTCACATGAAGATTTCTTTCAACCGCAGTGCTGGTGGACACAATGGCGTTGCGTCTATTATTAAATCAGTAAAATCAGAAGCCTTCCCGCGTATTCGCATGGGTGTATCTCCGATGACTGCCAAGGGCATTGCAAAAAAACCAAATGGCGAAGAAAAAGTCATAAAATTTTTGATGACAAAGTTTCGCGAAAACGATACTGCCGAAATCAAAAAAGTTTGGAAACGAGCTATAGACGCACTCGATTGTCTGGCAGAAGAAGGGCGGGAAAAAGCCATGACCCTCTACAACGACTAAAAGTACGCGAAACAGTTAGTAACAAATGAGTGCAAAAAACCGCCCTATCGAGGCGGTTTTTGTGATTTTGTGTCACGGTATTGGTATCTGTAAGTTATACATCCAAACAATAAGATTAGAACTACCGTATAGCAGGCTATGTGGTCGTTCTGTCCGAGAGAGTTCCAGTAGTCCATATTTTTTTCTTTTGATACTACCACATATCGAAAATAAAAAAACCGCTCAGCAGAGCGGTTTTTTTATACAGGAATTACTTTTCCAAATAGGTAAGTGTCATGCGCTGATCTTTTGGTTCGAAAAGCGTAACTTGGAAATTGTATGTTTTGCCAAGCTCGAGCTTTTCACGAAGTTTTGCTTCTCCTCCAAAGAGAGAATTGTGAACAAGTCCTGCAACACCTTCCTTGATTGAAGCAAGCGCACCGTGCTTATTGAACTTGATAACAACACCAGTAACGATGTCACCCTTCTTGAGAGTAGCCTCAAAATCTTTCCAAGGATTCTCTTTGAGAGCCTTGATAGAGAGTGAGATTTTACCGTCTTTGATTTCAATAATTTTAGCACGAACTTTGTCACCAATTTTGAAGAATGCGCGAGGGTCATCTACGAGACCCCAATCGATTTCAGATATGTGAACAAGACCTTCGAGACCTTCTTCGATTTTGAGGAAGACTCCGAAATCTACAAGGCCTGCAACAGTGCAGTCGAGTTCATCGCTAACTGTGTATTTGGCGATAACTTCCTGGCGTTCTTCGGGGGTAGATTCCTTTTCAGAGAAAATCAGTTTACCTTCTTTTGGAAGAGCAGAGATAATAGCAACTGAAATTTTCTTACCGATAAGTTTCTTGAGTTCTTTTTGGATTTTATCTTTGTCTGAATCTTCAACGCGAGGATAGTGATCGGGTTTGAGCTGTGATGCGGGCAAGAAGCCGGCAATACCTTGCCATTCCAATATAAGACCACCTTTGTTGGCGTCTTTAATAGGAAGTTCAAGAACTGTTTTAGCTTTGACGGCTTTTTCAGCTTCGCTCCAAATGAGCGCTTGTTTGGCTTCTTTGAGCGAGAGCTCGATATAGCCAGTTTCGCCTGGGAGGTCAATAACTTTCGCTTTAACCAGGTCACCCAGGTTAACTTTTTTGATAATATCGCGAGCGTTTTGGAATTCACGACCGTAAATTATACCTGTACCAAATGGTGCGAGGTCAATGTATACGGACGACTTCTGAATGCCGATAACCGGACCTTCGACGAGAGCGTCTAGGGCTGGTGGCATAGGCATTTTTTCTGCGGCCTGACGGATAGCACTCATTTCAACGACTACTTCCGGTTCGGCTACTACTGTGTCTTTTGTTGCCATAAATAAAAAAAATCCGCATGCCTACTCAAGAGTAGGGGCGGACAGGCTTTGGGCTTCCTGGCGATTTGTGGAAACTTTCGCTAGGGGATTAATCCCAAAAATCCGCTAATAAATGACCCTTTTAAATTACCATATATGGTGTGTATGTGCAATGGCCGTCTTTTGCTGAAATTTTGCTTCTGGACACGACGGGAATCGAACCCGCTAATTCTACTTGGTAAGGGTAGAAAACTAAACCACTAGCGTGCCCATACGTATGGTTACCAATTCATACTTTTCACATAATATAGTACTGACATGAAGCCCTAATAAAGAGATATTAAAAACAAAATTCGCCCATTACTAGGCGAATTTTATATAGTGGCTGTCCCTACCCTTACCGAGCTGATTATATCGAATATTATTTTTGCAGGCAAATACTTTTAATTACTTTTGTACTATAATAGAACCATGAATTCGCACTATATATGTACAGGAGGCTGCGGCGGTTATTCAGAAAAAGAAGGTATTTGTCAGGCGCCAGTTTGTTTAAAGCACGGTTTGGCGTTGACCAAATGCGATTGTGGGGACGGTTCACATCATGGACTTGTTATCGCCTGCAAAGACTGTGGGAAATTGTGCCGTCGCGATGGTGTGTGCGAAATTGAAAGCTACAAGCCAGAATTACCAGTCGCGTAGCAAGACACTTTCTGCTATAGTGCACCTATGTCTATTAAAGATTTTTTCGTCAAGCAATTACTAAAAAAACAACTCAAAAACCTGCCTCCAGAACAGCAGGAAATGATTACCAAGCTGGTTACTGAAAATCCAGAACTTTTTAAAAAGATCTCAGAGGAAGTTGAACGTCTCGTTAAGCACGAAGGTAAAGACCAACAGGTCGCTACGTTTGAAGTTATGCGCAAATACCAAGGTGAACTCCAGAAGATAATGATGGGAAGATAAAGTGTATATATTGAATTAAATATTCAAAACGATATAATAATGCAATGATCAGGATTAAAGTGAGATGCATACTAGCACTTCTATGTTTAGCTTTTTTTCTTCCGATGCCTACTGTAGCATTTGCATCAAGCTATGATTTTGACAACTCCGCAAACTGGAATATTCGAGTAGACGGTGAACAGGCCGGTGATAAATTGGGGCGATATAACATCTCTTACGGAGATTTGGACGGTGATGGAAAAGATGATTTAATTTTATCGGTAAAGTCGAGCCTTGGGTATGCAGGTAGAACTGATATAAATATTATTTACGTTATTTCAAATTCGAAACTTCAACAACTTTCTTCAACAGGTAATACCATAGATTTAGCTAATTCGAATAATTATTCTTTGAAAATTGTCTCAGCAGCTACGGGAGACTACTCAGATTACTATCTAGCGACAGCGAGCGATTTAAATAATAATAGTAAAAAAGATTTAATCATCGGAGAGGGATATGCTTCACACGGAGGGGTCCTTAACAGGGGTGCTGTTTATGTAATTTATGATTCAATTTTAGATCAGTTTGCCGGTCAAACTGGTCAGCTTTTGGATTTATCTGATCCCAATAGTTTCAATTTAAAATTCGTAGGCTCTACTGATTATGATTTTCTCGGCTATTCGTATAGCGCTTCACTCGATTTAAACAATGATGGCAAGAAGGAACTTATTATGAATGCAGATGGTGCGAGTTTTACAAATGGTACAGCCTCAGGGTCTTTGTATATAGTTTACAACGACTTACTTACAACATTTACCGGAGTGGGAAGAATTGTTGATCTGGCAAATGCAAATAATTTTAATATACGAGTTGATGGACCTACCGCCGGTACTTGGACCGAATCATATATAGTAGGGGAAAATAGTGATATAAATTCTGATGGAACCAATGACTTACTATTGTATGTTCCTTGGGCAAACAATAATAGTGCGCCTAATTCAGGTTCAATGTATGCGCTTTACAGCACGTTATTAAGCACGTATTCCAATGTTGGGAATATTATAGATTTGGCTGATCCCACAAAATTTAATTTACGCATAGACGGCATCAAAGATAATTCACTAAGTAGTGGAGCAACTTTTGGATATAGTGTTACGCAAGTTGTGGATGTAGATGGAAATAATGAGAATGATTTACTTGTCGCTGATGGATACGCAGACATGAATGGTAGAAATTCGTCAGGTTCAGCTTTTCTTATTTTCGACTCTATTTTACAAGCGCATGCGGGGGTGAGTCAGGTGCTCGATCTAACTTCCCCTACTGACTATAGTATTCGTTACGATGGAGCTAGTGCGGGCGGATATTTAGGAGAAGACATACATGCTGTGGATGTAGACAATGATGGGAAAAAAGATCTGATTTTAGATGCCGCAGGTCTTTCTGCTGTGTATGTGATTAAAAATAGTCAAATTGATAGTAGTTTGGTGGGCCAAAACTATGATTTAAGTGATTCATCAACCTATACTGATTTTTATACTCACTCTTCTGGCTACCTATCGGCACCCGCTACCTTTGCTGACTTTAACGAAGATCATTCAGTTGATTTTTTATTTCCCGACTCCTACACTGACTACAACGGACGCGCAGATTCTGGGTCTGTCTACTTACTTTATAATTTTCCACATCACATTAGCGTATCATCCACAAATGTAAGTGATGATGCGACCATACGGGGTACTGTGTCAGCGGCTAATTCGGCTGCACCAATTAATGATGTTCAGTATCAACTCAACTACGATAGATGGAACTTGGCATTCATGTGTCGCCGACGATGCTAGTTTTAATTCGACACTAGAGGATTTTACTTGCACTATCCCTTCTTTGGTATATCAAAATTACAATGTATACCTGAGAGCCAAAGACACAAAATTATCCTTCACAGCTCTTTCAAACTATACTTTAGATACATTTACTAAACAGCCACCTATTATTACGAGTGGAGCATGGATTCAGTTTCCAGCACCAGCACATATAGTGCCCATTGTTCCTCTTGTAGAGGTAGTACCAGTCGCGCCTGAAGTTATTTCACCAAAGACTTTTGTTTTTTCAAATAATCTACAGCTAAACTCTGTGCACCGTGATGTTAAGGAATTACAAAAGTATTTAAATACACATGGTTACCCTATAGCGCTTAAAGGAATAGGTTCAGCTGGTAATGAAACCACAAAGTTTGGCTCGTTTACAAAAAAAGCTCTAATTAAGTTTCAGCTTGCACATAAACTTAGTCCAGCTATTGGTTTTTTCGGACCGGCTACACGACGAGTAGTGAATACTAGTTTTTCAAATTAGCGGAGAGTACATTTGTTTGCTATATTTGCCCTATGTCACTCCAAATCGGCATCGTGGGACTGCCAAACGTTGGCAAATCTACACTATTTAATGCCCTAACTAAAAAAGGCGTACCAGCTTCAAATTATCCTTTCTGCACAATCGATCCTTCGGTCGGCATCGTTGCTGTACCCGATGACCGTCTCTGGAAACTCTCAACTTTTTCTAAATCTCAAAAGACAATTCCGGCTGCTATGGAGTTTGTCGATATCGCTGGTCTCGTTGCCGGTGCGTCAAAGGGCGAAGGTTTAGGAAATAAATTTCTCACAAATATTCGCGAAACTGATGCCATTTTTGAAATGGTGCGTATTTTCCCGATCAATAGCCTCAAAGCGAATAATGGCGGAACAAATAGCAGTGTAGCGGGCGCATCAGGTGACGATATAATGCACGTCTACGGTGATATTGATCCACTGCGTGATATTAAAGTTATCAATATGGAACTCATTTTGGCGGACATGGAAACAGTATCTAAACGTCTTTCCAACTTGGCCAAAGACGCTCGTCGCGGTGACAAAGATGCCCTAGCAGAAGAAGGTGCTTTAAAAAAAGTATTACCTGCTCTCGAATCTGAGCACATGGCAAATACAGTTACCCTCGACGAAAAAGAAATACCAATCGTCAAACAACTTGGTCTGTTGACGTTTAAACCAATTTTATATGGACTAAACAAACGCGCGGGGGTGCAAAACCTCGATGTGACTGATGCGAAAAAGTTCAAAGATCTCACTGACTATATTCTTTCGACTGGCGCACGTTTTGTTGTACTTGATGCAAAAGTTGAGGACGAACTCAAAGATTTTGAAGGCGAAGAAAAAGAAATGTTTCGCAAAGAAATGGCTGGTGCTGACACAAATTCTAACGAAGCTATACCGGAAGACGGCATCGATCATTTGATCAAAGAAGCTTATGCGCTTCTCGGTCTTGAAACATACTTTACAACGGGCGAGGACGAAACTCGGGCTTGGACAATAAAAAAGGGAAGTACGGCACCAGTCGCTGGTATGGCAATTCACACTGATTTTAAAGACAAGTTTATCCGTGCTGAAGTTGTTTTCTGGAAGGATTTACTCGAAGCCGGTTCGTATGCCGATGCCCGCGCCAAAGGCAAAGTCAAAACCGAAGGCAAAGAGTATATCGTCAAAGACGGCGACGTGATTGAGTTTAAGATTTAAATTTGTAAGAAAACCGCTTGTGTCTCGTCATAGATGGTATGAGGTATGAAAGGACATATACGAAACAAAATACTGTACTCCAGCTCACGCTGGCGGCTTTCATACTAGCTGCGCTTCTGCTTCTAAATGCTACGAAACCCGAAATGGCCGGTATGGTACAGGGTTCACAGTCTGTAGTAAACTCTATAGCTATACGATAAACCTCTCATCGAGATTTATCGCATGTTACTTTTCTTTATTTTTCAGCGCCTCCACATCCTTTGCCAGCGACTCTAATACGTGTTGAATTTTTTCTAAGATTTCCGGATGGGGAACTTTGCCATTGTGTTGTGCTGCGGTAGGTGCAGCTTCAGCAACATCTTCCACGATCTCATCGACATCTTCTTGAATTTCGTCTACGTCTTCTTGGATCTCATCGACATCTTCTTGAATTTCATCGATATCTTTTTGAATTTCATCAACATCTTTTTCCATTTCTTCAATATCTTCGGCAATATCCTCGACATCTTCCTGGATCTCATCGATATCCGCCGTATTTTTATTGACTGTCATTTGGATAAATATTGCCAAATATATCGCTTCGAGTGATACAACAGTAGTGAGGACGAGGAGAACTCTATCTAGCGGTGCACCAAGAAGGACCAAAAGAAAACTAAAAGCAAAAATAACCGTATGTGTCACAAGTGAAGCAATAGATCCGATCCATTGGGTCATCTTTTGTGAGACTTCGTCGATTTCGGCTATTTGTATTGTCTTTTTGGCCTTTTTTTGGGTCATATGGTTAGTGCGGACTTAATTTAGTATACTATCAATATCATTTTATTTATAATTGTGCATCTCTATGGAACCAACTACTACACCTATCCAAACTACACCAGGAGC
This sequence comes from Candidatus Nomurabacteria bacterium, assembly GCA_943356455.1. GTDB lineage: Bacteria > Patescibacteriota > Minisyncoccia > Phycocordibacterales > UBA9973 > JAGOSA01. Next base: position 9,797 of record CALRFB010000018.1, read on the forward strand.
ATCAGGAAAAATGTCACCAAAGTTTTTCTTCTTGTCTCTCGGCGTTATTATCTCGCTTATCACTTCCGTGACCGCATTTCTCAATTTGGCATTTGCTACGCTCGATTTTAAATTCCCCGATGTGTTAAACAGCACATACCAGTACGGTTATAACAGTTTCAACTTCGATGCGACTCGTTCATACATTGCAATATTGATAATATTTTTACCAATATGTATGGTGCTTATGTACTACTACAAACGTGTAGTACGCGCAGGGCTAGGTAAAACCGAAGAAATTATTCGCAAATGGTCTAGCTACCTCATCGTCTTTCTAGCTATTGTGGTAGCAGCTATTGATCTCGTCACGCTTGTGCAGTACTTTGTTGGCGGTGAGATCACCACACGATTTATACTTAAAGTGTTGGCAACGCTCGTGGCTGCCAAATGGTCTGGCCTGTATTTCTATTTTGATTTACACGAATCTAAGTGGAAGAAGATTACCGAGCGTGTTGTACCATGGGGAACAGCTATTCTTTCAGTTGGACTCATCGTATTGTCATTTATGGTTATTGGTACACCAAACGAGCAACGCACCTGGCGTCTTGACGATAGACGAGTAAATGACCTAACATCACTTCAGTCGCAAGTTATTTCTTACTGGCAACAAAAAGAAAAGTTGCCTGCAACACTTACTGATCTGACAAATCCGACATCGTACTATGCTATCCCCGTAGATCCCGAGTTTGAAAAAGGACTGACGTATGAATATACAGTGACCGGTAAATTGTCATTTGAATTGTGTGCAACGTTCTCAGCAAAAATGCCAAAAGGTTGGCAGGAGTATAGCGGTGGAGGCGTTATGCCGATGTACGAAACTCGAACAGACGTTGCAACGAGTCCAGTGAGTTACCCATATCCAGGCGGAACAATGGGGCAGTCCTGGGACCATGAAGCTGGACGTACCTGTTTTACGCGAACTATTGATACCGATGTGTATAAACCCTACAAACCAAGTCCAGTCGGTCTAACAATTGCAACACCAGCAAAACAATAGGTTTAGTTTGGTAATAAAAAAGCAAAAGAAAAAACGGAACTTAAAGTTCCGTTTTGTTGTTGTTTTTCCTTGGGCTTTTTCGGCCCTTTTTTAAATTCACTACTTCAATATAATCAGATAGTTCTCTGATTACTTTTGGAAGTGTGCGTCGGGCTGCACCATAAAGCGTTTTAAAATGAATACCATTCATATCAAAGCTTACTTTAGCGATGTTTTTTGTGCCCGTTTGGGTTTCAGTACAGTCGAGGAGTTTACGTGCGATTTCAGCTTGCAGCTCTGTTGCTTTGTCTGTGTTTGTTGGTGGTTGGTACGCATCAGCCGGCCAATGCTCGGGCGATTGTGTAAATACGATTAATTGGTCGCTCGCCAATATGTTGCCATGCGATTTAGCATGAAAGGTCACACACATCGGATTTGGATGGTGGCGTATTGATACAGGGATTTTTTTCATGGTACTAGATTTTGCTTAAAATATAACAAATGACCAAATATGTCAACATAACCCTTAAGTCAAAAATACGCTATAGTTTAAACATCTTATGAAAAAAATGGCTCACTACGACCACAATAAAATTGAAAAGAAGTGGCAAAAGGAATGGGCGACAAAAAAAGTCTATAAGACACTGCCGGCAAAAACCGCTCAGGCTAAAAAACGAAAGCCATTTTACGTCCTTGATATGTTTCCATACCCATCTGGTGCCGGGCTTCACGTCGGTCATCCACGGGGCTATATCGCTTCCGACGTTTTATCTCGAATGAAGCGCACGCAAGGCTTCAA
>CALRFB010000019.1 GCA_943356455.1 Candidatus Nomurabacteria bacterium
ATCGCACTGTATTCGTTACAATCAAGCCAAGATTCAAAACGGGGGAACAGGTGCGCTTGATATTTTTCTAAAATAATATGCACGTGTCGTCGTAACGGTGCTTTTTTATACCACCTTCTTTTGAGTAATGAAGTACACCATTACTATATTTGTCGTTATCATGACAACGGAATGCAGCACGGTAGCGACATTGTAGGCTTCGAGCGAGTAGAGCATGAGTGCATGGCGTATGACATTTGTTAAAAAGAGAAGAGGCGTTTCAGAATTGGGCTTGTCCCATGTTTTTCGTAGTGTGGGAATGAAAGCGATGAGGTCTATTGCAACAGCTATGATAACAGAAACCGTAGGGTCGTGCGTTATAGCCCACGGAATCAGTCCAGCGAGAGCGAGTACTAGGAAAAATTTGTCTATCGGACGAACATGCTTGAAACCGTTGTGGAGTGAGAAAATAAAAATCAGAATAGTGAATATTTCAGAAGCAGCTGTTGGTAGAGCACCAATACCTGCACCTTTTGCAAGTTGCCCAAAAAAAACGATACAAGTTATGATACTCCACACAAACCAGGTATATGCATGTGGCTCGACTCGGTGACGAATCACATCACGTAAATAGGGAACATTGCCGACAATAGCAAGGAGCGTAGCTATAAAAGCGGCAATGAATTTTGGATCCGACAGTGTGAGTGTGGATATTTGGTGCATGAGATACCTATTGTATAATGAAAAACATATGAACTACAATATTCATCCGATTATCGTGCATTTTCCCGTCGCTATGCTTTTCGTCTATTCCATCATAAAAATTCTACCTTTGAAGCGTTGGTTCCATACTATTGCTTGGCGCCAAATCCGTGCAGCGTTTTTAGTTGTTGGTGTCGGTGGAGCAATGCTAGCATTGAACACTGGTGAAGTAGCAGAACACCTGTTTCGTGGGAATCATAAACTTGTTGAAGCGCATTCAACCTTCGGTGCAATTTCATTGTGGCTATACTTAATTTTATTAGTTGGAGAAATTGCCCTGTATAGTGCACCTAAAATTATATCTTTTAAACCGTATGCTATACGTATTAAAAAAGTACTCACTGTTGTCGCTCAGATATTAACGAATCCCATTCTTTCCAAAATAATTGCCTTCATTGCGCTTGTTGCTATCGGCATGACAGGTTTGCTTGGTGGAGTTATCGTCTACGGTGTTTCAGTCGATCCTCTTGCTCCAACAATTCTCAAATTACTCGGCATTGTGTTGTAGGCGTATACTGTACGTATGAAAACTTCAAATAAAATCACCACATTGATCGTGCTGGTTGTGGCAACATGTCTATATGTATATTTTAATAATAAAGAGGTTATACCCACGTCAGCTCCAGAGGCAAGTTCGTTGGCTGTGTTCGTCGATTCGGCAGATATTGTGAGTTTTTCTTACCCAAAAGATTTTACGGTAATGGCAAACATCACGGGGTCTGCGTGGCGCAACAATGCCCTTGGTGGCGATCTACTGGCCCGCATGAGTATACCTCGCTTGTACCAACCATCAACAAACTTTTCTGAAGCTATATTTACTGTAGGTCGGAGCGATGAGTCGAGCGATATTGAGAATTGCCTCATAGCAACAAATGGCGAAGTTGCGACAGGGGCGGTCACAATCAATGGAGTTCAATTTCAGAAATTCAATCTCGGTGACGCAGGAGCAGGGAACCGTTATGACACAACATCATACCGAGTCGTTCGCAACGGACACTGTGTTGCTGTTGAATATATGGTGCACACAACAAATATCGCTAACTACACACCAGATTCCGGTGTCAAAGAGTATGATTCAAAAAAAATCAGTACCATACTTGAAGCAATAGCACAGAGTTTTCATTTCATGTAGCTATTGACGCCCGATGTAAAAAGTGAGATAACAAAGCGAATCTAAAAACTACATACATGAACAACTACTCTCCCTGGGAGCTTCTAGAGAAAGAAGCTCGGCAAATCTTGCCTCTATTTTCCGCGTACATTTATACTCGACAGCTTCGAGACAGACCAAGGCTCATGGCCGATCATTTATGCTATGTGTGCGGTACAACCGAACAGTACCAATTACTTTTCAATGATTTATCTCAACGAGCAACATTAGTTTCCGAAGAAATTATTTCCGGAAAAAGGGTTGTTTACTTTAGGCTGCATGGTCGGATTGAGTCATGTATAGGTGATATTCTTTATATTGAATTGGCAGAACCTAATGCATGTGATAATAAAAAGTCTGCTTTTACACATATCGAAGTGTACCCGGCTGATCAGAAGCATATCTACAGTATTGTAGATGTACTCACTCACAATCAAGATACGTTCACGTTTACAGGTGGGGTATCAAGCCCTCAGTATGATATCGTGATCGATCAGTCGTCGGGGTTTACACTTCGGATACGAGAACGACCATTCATAGAGAAAATCAATACAGCAAGAGAAAGCACGTAGTGTACAAGCAGCCCAAGGGCTGCTTTTTTATTTGCATGACACCACGGTATAATCAGACTATGTTTTATGCGTATATTTTAGAATGCTCAGACGGAACGTTGTACGCAGGCTGTACAACAGATCTCGAAAGACGCGTACACGAACATAACAATGCGAAACATGGCGCACATTATACAAAAATCCGTAGACCGGTTGTGTTGCGCCACTGCGAACTTTTTTTAACGTTGGCTGAAGCACGTTCACGCGAAGCAGCATTTAAACGCATGTCACGTACAGAAAAAATACGCTTGTTCCAGTAAGTTAGTTGTGACCCGCGTACCTTTCTATCTTTGACGCATTCTCAGTTGTGGCACCTTCGATACTTGCTGGTCCATACTGTATACCTTTACTTGCGTTTTTGGCATCAAAAATAAGAGTTTTTTCGGCGTAAAATGTTGCTTGTGCCGCATTGCTCATGGTTATAGTTGCGGTTGTTGCTATGAGTTTACTCGCGTCGAGAAATGAAGCATTTTGAAGATTTGCGGTGAGTGATTTTGCTGTACCAGCCAACGAAACAGAAGAAGCATTTTCGAGTTTTAAAGATACGTCGTTCAATGTGCCAGTGTAGTGTATGACAGATGCATTATGTGTTTCGAGTACTGACAACGGCATACTTTCCGGAACAGTGATCTCTATTCGTGACGTTACATGACGACAGAAAAGGCAAAGACGGAATTCTTGATCATTGTTATGTACGGTAAGTTGCGTGCCAGTTTGATCAAAAAGAATTCTATCGATGTCTGCTGCGCGTCCTGTAATTTTGGCAGTGTAAGTATCTCCTGGTACAACGGTTATATGCTGTCCATTTTCTGCAATAAGAGTTGTAAACGCTGACAAGGGAACCAGGTTGACTGTTTCGCTGTATGATGGATTTGTTGAAATGTAGTCTCGAACTTTTGTACCTAGAGAAACAGAAAGTACGGATCCAACAATGAGAACAATGAGCCAAATACTGAGAAGTAAACCCATCACCGTACCGCGTACTATTGTCTTTTTTCGCAATAGCATACTGCCGAGAGAGCTGAGTAGTATAAATGGAATTATACTTGCGACAAAGAGTATAGACACAACAAAGTAGTACATCGGTAAAGAAACTGCATCGTGAATTTGTGTTACAAAAAAAGTATTACCAGGATGAACGAGTGCAATGATACATACGGTGATGATACCAATATATGCAATACCAGCAACGATTTTAAATGCAACACCGATAATCCCTCCGATAACTGTTGCAAAACCACGACCCGTAGTAGCGATAAAGCTACGAGTTCTATTATTTTCTTTTATTTCGTTCACTTTATCTTTCATCGACTGCAAGTTTACCGGATTGCCATGCATGTTGAGCTTGTGCGCGGCAGTTTTGGCTTCGGGGGCAGCAATCCACATGATGATATACACCAGAAAACCGAAACCACCGAGAAATAGACTTGCTGCAAATAGTATTCGAACAACGACAGGATCGACATTGAAATACGCACCAATACCAGCAGCAACTCCTGCGATGATGCCGTTGTCGGTGTCTCGATAGAATTTCTTGTGATCAACAGTAGGGTCAGTCTTACCGACTGCTTCTTTTTGAGCAGTTTCAGTATCACCAAAATCCTCAGGTGTACCCATGCGTTCAATGAGTTTCGCAACATGTTCCTTGGTTATGATGCGATCACGAGAACTTTCTCCACCGGTAAATTCAATACATTGTTCACGAATACGATCTTCGATGTCATGAATAATTTCTACATTGTCTTGTGTATTTGTAAAATGCTCACGGATAGACAAAAGATATTGTTCGAGCTCTTGGTAGGTGTCTTCTTCAATATAGAAGAGAGTATTTGCAATGCTTGTAGGTATAGTTTTTTTCATACGAATTTAAAATAGTTGTAAAATTATTCTTGTAAAAGTTATTCTGTCAAGTGATCGACTGATTTTGCTAGTGAAGACCAAGATTGTTTAAGTGTTGCCAATGTTTCGCGTCCTTTTTTTGTCAATTCATAGTATTTGCGCGGTGGTCCCGATTGTGATTCTTCCCATGTATGCGTGAGTAGTTCTGTCTGTCGCAAGCGCGATAAGAGGGGATAGAGCGTCCCTTCGACAACAATTAAGTCTGCCTCTTTTAATGTTTGAATAATATTGCTTGCGTACTTTTTTTCTTTAGAAATAGTGAGCAGTATACAAAATTCAAGTACGCCTTTGCGCATCTGGGCTTTTTGATTCTCGCTACCGATTTCTTTACCAGGTTCCTTCATAAATACATTTTATCACATGGTACCTTGTAGTGCAAGGTACCAGCAAATAAATACTCGCATTAGATTTTGTATCGTGCCATAATGAATATATGAAAAAAGGATATTTTGGACACATCGAAAATGATACGGTCGAAAATACATATTACCGCCGTGTACTCTACACGGGGGAACACAGTCAACTTGTGCTTATGAGCCTCGAACCAGGTGAAGATATCGGTGAAGAAGTGCATACCGTTGACCAATTCTTCCGTTTTGAGAAGGGTATGGGCCAAGTTTTTATTGATGAAACTGAATATTCAGTCAATGATGGCGATTGTGTCATCGTGCCAGCAGGTGCAAAACACAACGTGCTCAATATCGGACCAGGCCAACTTAAACTCTATACGATTTATTCACCAGCGAACCACATAGACGGTACCGTACACAAAACTAAAGCTGACGAAACAGAAGAACACTTTGACGGCAAAACCACAGAATAGTATGTTGAAAAAGATATCATTCACTACGTATATATATGTCATCTGGGGAATTGCATTGTCAGCCATGATCGGCAGTTTGATTTTTTCTGAATTAATGGGCTTCGTGCCGTGCATGCTGTGCTGGTATCAGCGTATTCTCTGGTATCCACTTGTACTCATACTTCCACTAGCGGCAATAAAACGCGACAGGGCCATTCTTTCGTATATTCAAGTGCTTGCAATACCTGGAGTGATTGTTGCGTTGTATCACACGTTACTGAACTGGGGTGTGATTTCAGAATCCCTTGCTCCGTGTCGAGCAGGTGTGTCATGTACAACTCTCTATATAAATTGGTTGGGCTTCATCAATATACCTTTTTTGTCATTTCTCGGTTTTGTCTCAATTCTAATTATTACTCATTTTGCTCGTAAGGCACCGGATACGGTATAATCCACATATGAAATCAGAAACAAAAACAATGCTAGGTATGCTCCTCGTTATCGTCGTTATTTTCGGCATTATCGTTATGGTTTGGAAGAAGCAAGATGCTCCAGCAAACCTCGATACGCTTATTCGTAGCGATAGCTACAGCATGGGTCCTGTCGATGCCAAAGTCACTATAGTTGAATTCGCGGATTTTCAGTGTCCAGCATGTGCCGCCGCAGATGTAGTCAGTTCGACTTGTATATAGAGAATTTCCAATTCACAACCATTCTCTCATTGCCATGAATGCAGTAGAAGCTGCTGGAGAACAAGGTATGTTTTTTGAACTTGGTTCATCGCTTTTCTCTCACCAAAGTGAATGGGGTGAATCAGATGCTGACCCAACTGACTTGTTCTTGAAATATGCAACCGACCTCAAGCTTGATGCTGGTAAAATCAAAGCAGCAATCGACAGTCACACATTTGACTCTAAAGTTGACCGTGACTTGAAAGATGCCCAAGGTCTTGGTGTCAATTCAACCCCGACATTCTTTATTAACGGAAAAAAATACATCGGAGTACAGTCTATCGAAACTCTCCGTACAACCGTTGATGCTATCCTCTCCGTCAACTAGGTTTTCTTTATCCTATTTGTTACTATCCTCATATGAGTACACATGAAAGCGTCCGCTCGGACCGTCTAAAAAAACTTGACCTACTTATCGCGGCCGATATGCAACCGTATCCTATTCGCGTACCTCGCGACATGGATATTGCAACCTACGTTCATGATTTTACTGAACTTGAGTCTAGTAACAAAATTGTTTCTCTAGCTGGTCGCATTATGTCGCTCCGTGGTCATGGAGCTATTATGTTCGCAGATATTTTCGATGGTACAAATTGTGTACAAATTCTCATTCAAAAAGACTCGCTGCCCGCCGATCTGTTCAGTCTCTTCTCAGATGCAGTTGATCAAGGAGATTTTATTTCTGTTACGGGTACAGCGATTACCACACAACGAGGCGCACAGTCACTCCAGGCTGTTTCTTGGACCATGGCAGCCAAATCGCTCAATGCTCTACCGAGCGAATGGTATGGTCTCAAAGATGAAGAGGCTCGGTACCGCGAGCGGTATGTCGATATTATTTTGAACAATGAATTGCGCGAAACATTTACCCGTCGTTCAAAGTTTTGGAATACCATCCGTACTTTTTTGCTTGAACGTGGTTTTATTGAAGTTGAAACACCAGTGCTCGAGTCAGAACCGGGTGGTGCGGATGCACGTCCGTTTATGACGCATCACAATGCACTTGATATAGATATTTATCTGCGTATATCAGCAGGTGAATTGTGGCAAAAACGATTACTTGTTGCCGGTTTTCCAAAAGTATTTGAAATAGGACGCATCTTTCGCAACGAAGGTATGTCAGCTGAACACGCCCAAGACTATACACAACTCGAATTCTACCAAGCATTTTCCGACTACACCGAAGGCATGACCATGATTCAGGAATTATATAGACGCATAGCTACAAATGTATATGGTACGACCAAGTTTTCGATTCGTGGTTTCGACATTGACCTCGCTGACGAATGGAGCAAGGTTGATTACTGCGAGATTATCGAAAATACCTATGGCATCAATCCGCTCACCGCAACCGACGAAGATGCCGCAGAAGCTGCTAAAAAAGCTGGTGTTGAAGTAGACAAAGGCGCACCAAACAAAGCTCGCATTATTGATACGCTTTGGAAGCAAATTCGTAAAACAATTTCTGGTCCAGCATTTCTCGTCGGTGTTCCGGCGTACCTTGAGCCGCTAGCCAAACGTGACCCACAACGTCCTGACGTTGTCGAACGTTTCCAAGTTCTCCTTGCTGGTTCTGAAATGGGTAAAGGTTTTAGTGAACTCAATGAGCCAATCGATCAAGCTTCCCGTTTTGCTGATCAACAAGCCATGCGTGATGCTGGAGACGATGAAGCCCAACGCATGGACCAAGACTATGTTCACGCACTTGAGTACGGTATGCCACCAGCTTTCGGTTTCGGTGTTTCAGAACGACTTTTCTCATTCCTCGAAAATAAATCAATTCGCGAATCTCAACTTTTCCCACTCCTGCGTCCTAAAAACGATTTAAAATAGTAGTATACTGGAACAATGATACAACGAAGCTTTTTGATTGTACGTAGTATTTTGTCCATCGTACTCGTGTGTGCTGTTTTCGTTGTACCACGACTGGCTCATGCTGAAGCCAATGCTGGTTTTGTCGACGCATCGATTTGGTTTTCAAATGAACCCGATGGAGTAGGAGAATCAACAACTATTTCTTCTCTTGTAAATAATCAAGACACCAAAGCTATTTACGGTATTGTGAGTTTTTATGACAATGGCACGAGCGTAGGATCAAAAGTGATTACTGTCGAAGCCCATGCTTCCAAGGTGGTAACTGTGCCGTGGAAAGTAACAGAAGGAACGCATACGCTCATCGTCAAATTCGAAAAGACTCGATACATAAACGATAAGGGTACAGCAACTATCGTTTTAAATGCAGAAACTTCACCATATCGATTTACGGTAACCGCACCTGTGCCTAACTCTAATCCGAATTCTAAAACGACAACAACGGCTCCTGCCAATTCCAAAATAGATGCAAAAACTTCTGAAATTAAAAATACGGTAGAAGATGTGGCAACTAACGTCAAAGATGCAGCGACCAATACATTTGCAAAATTTGATGCATACCGAGCAGAGACAGGGAAGGTACTCGGGGTTAAAGCTGTAGCTGCTGTACAAAATGTAGACAAAGTCAAAAAAGAGCAAGCCGCAGCACCGAAGGCCCAAAAATCTTTTGTGGCGACACCTTTTGCTTATCTCAAAATGTTCATTTTAAAAATCGCTCACTTCATTTTCTCGACAGTATACACTTTCTATGGTCTGATTGTGCTTAGTATCATACTATTTGTACGATATTTGATCCGTGCTCCAAGATAGTCGCTACTTTCTTTGCTAGGCTGTATAATTCTCCTTATGAAAGCCAGAATTGCATTTGGGGTTATTGTGATATTGCTCGGCTTTGTAATGCCGTGGTGGTTCGCTTTCCTTCTTTTTGCTCTTGGAGCTTATATCTATGCACCTTGGTTTGAACTTGTGGCAATTGCAATTTTTTATGACATTGTTTTCAGTGTTTCAAGACTCTCATTTCATGGGCTAGAAATTGTCTATACACTGTACGCACTTATTGTATTAAGTCTGATGTACGTTATTAAAAAAAGAGTTATCAATGTATGAGTATATTTCGCAAAAATCGCACATTCAAATTACACGAAATCAATCCCGACGAAGTCATGCTCGACTCGCGAAATTCACCAAACTTCAATGCTCATCAGCTCGAGGGACGTATTGAAAAACCAATTTCAAAACGCTCAGTGTATATCATTAGTCTTGCAGGGCTCGTGGTTGTAAGTATTATTGTTTCAAAATTATGGGCACTCCAAATTGCTCAAGGAGCATACTATCGTGAACGAAGTGAAAATATTAGCTTCAATTCTGTTCCGGTTTTTGCCGATCGTGGTGTTGTTTACGACCGAAATGGCAAGGAGTTGATTTGGAATGTGCCTTCACCCGAGAACGAAGGTTATTCGCATAGGGCATATATCAGTGAACCAGGTTTTGCCCACGTCCTGGGGTATGTAGGGTATCCATCAAAAGATACATCTGGAGTTTTTTGGTCAACAGAATTTATTGGAAAAGATGGATTGGAAAAGCAATACAATGATCGTCTGAGGGGAACGAACGGCTCCGAGCTGATTGAAATCGATGTGCACGGCGGTATACAGTCAAAGAATTTATCAACCCAACCCATTCCAGGAGAAAATCTTCACACCACAATCGATGCAGATGTACAAGCGGCACTCAACCGGTCTCTCACTGCACTCTTAAAAACTGGCGGATATACTGGTGGTTCTGGAGTGATACTCGATGTGAACAACGGAGACGTGATCGCACTTACAAATGCACCCGAATATGATTCCGCAATCTTGTCAGATGGTGGAGACGCACCAACGATAAGAAACTACATGACCGATTCTCGCCGAGTATTTCTCAACCGTGCCGTATCGGGTTTGTATACGCCTGGTTCTATTGTTAAACCATTTGTGGCGATCGGTGCTCTCATGGAAGGTGTTATTACTCCGCAAAAACAAATTCTTTCGACTGGGTCTATTTCACTTCCAAATCCATACAATCCAAAACTAACAAGTGTATTTAAGGACTGGAAAGCTCATGGGTATGTTGATATGCGTCACGCCATTGCCGTTTCGTCCGATGTGTATTTTTATGAAATTGGCGGCGGTTTTCATGATCAAAAAGGAATCGGTATTAGTGGAATTGATAAATACAATAAACTTTTTGGTGTTGGTGGGGGAAAAACTGGTATTGATCTTGGTGGTGAAGTTGAAGGTACTATTCCGACACCAGAATGGAAATTGAAAATATTTAAAGGCGATCCTTGGCGTGTGGGCGATACATATCACACTGCCATCGGTCAGTATGGTTTTCAGGTCACGCCAATACAAATGGCTCGTGCTGCTGCATCCATAGCAAACGGTGGCAAGTTGGTAACCCCACATCTACTTTTAGGAGACACTAACACTCCAGAACCTGTTTCCGTAGCAGCCGATATTCCAGATAATTATTACCAGATTGTCCGAGAAGGTATGCGCCTGGCTGTTACAGAGGGCACCGTACAGCAAGTCAATTTTCCATTTCTGGAAGTTGCTGCTAAATCTGGTACGGCACAATTGGGCGCAAATAAAGATCGTATCAACTCGTGGATTATTGGTTTTTTCCCGTATGACAAACCACAATACGCATTTGCTGTTCTTGCGGAATCTGCACCCAACAATAAAACCCCCGGTGCGGTCTACGCTTTCCGA
>CALRFB010000020.1 GCA_943356455.1 Candidatus Nomurabacteria bacterium
CAGCGCACTGGTCTGCTGGCGTACCTTCGGCGATTTTATATTTGAAAAAAAGTCCAGCTTGGATGATTTCATCACGGGGGTACATCGCTTCAACCAAACGGACAGGATGAATTTCTGTACGGTGAGACACAAGTTTACCTGCCGCCAAATGACTCGAAAGTAATGTGTCTGCTGTGTCGAGGATTGGTTGAGTCGAACGATAATTGTCTGTAAGTGTAATAACTTTGGTGTCACTAAACGTTGATGTAAAAGATTCGAAATGTACCAATGATGCCCCACCGAAACCATAGATAAGTTGCCGATCATCGCCGACAACAAAAATATTTGGAGTATTGATAGTTTCCTTTTCATTCCACACACAATTCAAAAAAGCATTTTGAGCACCTGAAGAATCTTGGTGTTCGTCAACGAGGACGTACAGGTAGCGCTCGCGGATAGTCGCGCGAGCGTCTTCTGATTCGCGGACGATTGCAGTCATGTATGCCAAAATATCATCAAAGTCCATAACACAGCGTTCGGTTTTTTCGGCTTCATATAGTTCGTAGAAACGTGCAACTTCTCGTGTGCGTTCTAGCCCGTCGATTTCCGTTACAATTGCTTTTTTCAATTGTCCTTTGCTTTCACCGCGAGAAGAGATACTTGCTGGGTCGTCACGCAATCGCGCAACTTCTATATCGATCGTTTCTATACATTTTTCAGCCGAAATATTTTCACGTTTGAGAATGGAAATGAGTGACTTTAAATCACGGTAATATTTTGAAACATCACCACGTGGTCGCAGATACTGCCAATCGTGCGTATTTAAAATATGATCGACGAGCGAAACGGTGTCATCGTCTTCCAGTGTACGTGGCGCTTGAACAAGACCAATAACTGTAAAAAATTCTTCGATGATTTCCTTGCCAAAAGAATGGTATGTTGCGATATTAACTTTACCAGCATCTACTCCCATATATTCTCGCAGACGCTCACGCATAGCTTTAACACCAGAATTCGTAAATGTTAGACATAAAATACCGTCGGAGGGTGTATCAGTTTTATGACGAATGTTGGCGATGCGCAACGCCAACACTTCAGTTTTACCTGTACCTGGACCTGCCACAACCATGACCGGGCCGTCTATGGTATCTACAGCCTGTTTTTGGGCGTTATTTAAGGCTGTATACGCCTTGGTAAAGGCTTCAAGAGATTGCATACGGTGCATTATAGCTTTTTTAACTACCAAGGAGGAAATTTGACATACTAGATTATTACTATATAATAAAAAGAATTCGTTTTTTATAAAACCAAAAAACTAGAAAAGTATGAATCAGAAAGTAAACGCCCTCAAGAGCGTACTCGCGTATCTTGCGTATCTAAACCCGATACGAATTTCTAACGGAAATAAATTCCGCGAACAGATGAAAGTAGAGCTCGACAATCTCGCTACAGGCAAAGCTGCAGTTCCAACCAGAGCTTTTATTACAGCGATGCGGGAGTATAAGATGACACCAGAAGACATAGCCCGTATGGTTACATCAAGGATTTATGAAATTTACAAAGAAGATCTCGCCACCGATTTCCCTGCTGAAATTTCAAAGTTCACCGTTCTTTTTAAAGAAGCGGATCGCGTCGTTTCGCGCAAACCAAAACTTATTGACCTCAAACAATCCGAGCGTCAGGAGTGTGCCCACATCTTGGTAGTTGTGGAGTAGTCCATACCAAAGTACACAAAAAACAAACCCCCGATTTTCATCGGGGGTTTTTCTATATACTACCAACATTTTATGCCATGACTACTTCCTCAGTCTGAATTGAATCTTCTACGGCAAGCGTTTTTTTAAGTTCTGCTTTTTTGTATTATTTTTTCAATTTGTATATCCATATTTATGTATATATTAAAATACTTACGCCAATATCAAGCTGAGTAAAATATATAAACCTGTACCAACGACGAGCATTCCGGAAATGCGGTTGATAAGCTTAAAGTGATGCTCACGGATGTACCTTTTCAAAACAGCAGCCACAGCTATAAACAAAACCCAAATCGCAACCGCACCAACCGCCAGTCCAAGCATAAAAAATAATGCGTCGTTGTAGTTGCCCGGTCGGATACCTGTACCAATAGCCGTAAAAACAACAGGAAGTGTGATAATCTGAACAGGATTTGTCATGGTAAGTAAAAAAGTCGAAGCAAAATTACCAACATTGTCGAATTTTTCCAACCCAGGAATTTTATCTGGAACACTATCAAAGAAAGTTTTTATACCAACATACAGCAAAAGAAGTCCGCCAATAAACCGAATCGATGTTTGCTCACGAAAAAAGAAAGCGTAGATCGATGTCAGACTAAAAATAGCAATCGATCCAAAAATCAAATCCGCGGTAATGGACCCTAGTGCCGAACTGATAGAAGCACGGTAGTTGTGGAGTAACGCACGTCGAATACACAAAAAACCGACTGGACCATTCGGTATAGAAATGAGCATACCTATTAGAAAACCGTGAAGCACAATCGTGCTTTGCATAGAATAAGTGTACGCAGGGTTGAAGTATTTGTAAATAAAATAAAAAATCCCCTTGCGGGGATTTTTTATTCGTTAGTAATTCTGCTGAAACTCACGGCGTGGGCGCTCTTCCATTGGACGAGCGACGTTGACCATAAGTTTTCGGCCTTCAAACTCCTTGCCGTCCCACATCTGGATCGCAGCGTCTGCGCCAGCTTGGTCGGCCATTTCGATGAAACCAAAACCGCGTGAACGGCCGGTCATCTTGTCAGTGATAATGCGAGCTGAGACGACTTCGCCTGCGCCTGCAAATGCGTCGCGAAACGCATCTTCGGTAGTGCGGTATGGCAAACCACCGATATACAATTTTACACTCATGTGTTATTGCTCTTTGAACGAATTCTCCAAGCAAACTATTTATAAAACGCTTTTACCGCCCCTGCCAGTTTCGCGACTAATCACAAACGAATAGTACTAACGCTGCGTAAAGGATAAAAACTGTTGTGGACTATACCATGGAGCAAAAAAACTGTACAGTTAGTCTATGCGACACGTTTTCTACACAACATCAGAAACTGCATGGGAAGGTCTCCGCAAATCTATCGAGAAAGCCGAGAAATCGATTTACCTCGAAATGTATATTTTTATCGACGATACACCAGAAGCCGATTATCTGATCGATCTCTTTTGCCGCAAAGCTCAATCTAATGTTTCCGTACGCATCATTCTTGACGCATTTGGTAGTTTTGGTTTGTCTCGAAAGGCCGTCGATACCTTGCAACGCGCCGGAGTTGAAGTCCTCTTTTTCAAAAAAGTGCTCCGTCGCTTGCACAGAAAACTTGTTATTGTAGATGAAAAAATTGGCTTTCTGGGTGGCGTAAATATTCATAAAACTGCGCGGCTGTGGAATGACTTACTTGTACGTCTCGAAGGCCCGATCATCCGCTCGCTCATGCTCTCGTTTCGTCGCACCTATCTGTTTTGTGGCGGTAAAAATACGTACCTCACAACTTACACGACAAAACCAGCACTCCTTGGACGCACACGTACGTGGATGATTGAACACTTTCCGGCTATTCGCAATTTACGCTTGCGCGACACATATATCGAATCGATACTCAAAGCGGAACAGTCTGTCGTATTTGTGACACCATACTTTTTACCTCACGCATGGCTCATGAAGCTCATGTGCGAAACTGCCAAACGTGGCGTCCGCGTCGAAGTCATTGTGCCATTTGAAACTGACATACCATTCCTGACGACAGCCAATCGTTACTTTATGAGTCGGCTCGCTAGTTATGGTATAACTTTTTTTCAAACTCGAACGATGACTCATGCCAAATTACTCATTATAGATACCAATCTGGCACTCCTAGGGTCAAACAACATAGATGCTCTGTCTTTTGACCACAATGCGGAAATCGGTGTCTTTTTTAAAGATCAAAAAACGATTAGCGACCTGGTGCAGATCGTCGCCACATGGAAAGAAAGCTCGACAGTTTTTGTCGAGCCATTACATTTTAGTTTATTTGCCAAAATATCTTCTTTCGTTTTTCGTTTGTTTCAACCGTTTATGTAACTATGCTATTTCGTCACCCTCTTCTTGTTCGTCTGCTACTTGAAAACCTTCTTCGATCATAGCATCGTCGATAGTTTCATCTTCCATGCCGATTTCTACTTCTTTCGCAATATCGAGATTTTCATCGTTGGTTATCGTACCGTCGTCATTGGTTAGCATTTCATCGCTCATACAAGTATCGCAGCTTGCGCCACATTATTTTTTATCTCTGACCACGCTGATTGTATCGGAAGCAGTAAGAAATGCAAGGAAGTTTTGCCATTACTGTCGCTTGTCACGTTAGATCCTGTGATCTGGTCTGTGTGGGTGAAGTGGTATGTTGGGGTGTTGCTGTGGATTTCAACGGAAGCAAGCATGGTTGGTCCGAGGTATATGTGGTGGGTGTTGGTACAAGTACCTGTATCTGCTGTGTAGCGGCTAGTTGGGTAGAAGGTGGGTACGCCTGCTGTGGTTTTAGTTGTACGGGAGCCAGTGTGGTCGTAGTCGTATCTCGTGGTAATGGAGCCGTTTACTGTTTTAGTGAGTTTGTTGGCGTAGTCGAATGTGTTGGTGAGTGTGCCGAAAGTCAGCTGGTTACCGTTCTTGTCGTATGTGTATGGGTTACCAACCATACTGTTTGAAACTATACACAAGTGAGATGAAATCTTGATCAATTAATAATAAAGGCAAATCCGCCCTTTTGGGGCGGATTTAGATCCCTAGCCTTACCGATGAAAGAATAAATCAAATCTCTATTTAATGCAAGATTAAATATCTCAAGCCCGATGAGTCATCTGATACTTTTTTTACAATGCGGGCCGTGTGAGTTAAGTACCCAGAGGTACAACCCTTACAAGGCTATTTTAGCACTTTTAAGACTGTCTCGCTAAGGCATGTGAGTCGCTATCTCCTTTATTGCAATATAAGGGTATTCATCGGAAATAAGACAAATGAGACACTATAAGTGAGATATCTGTCGGTGTCTCATTTATAAACCAATTAAGCATAATTATGAGTGCATCAGATGACTTAGTAGAGAAAATGAAGGAGATGTATAAGGAGCAAGGTGAGGAAATCACGGACGAAAAAGCTCGTGAAGCAGCAAACAATCTATCAGGATATTTTGATCTTGTATGGAAGTTCGCAAAAGAAGACGGTGCTAGAAAGAGGCGTCTCAAGAAAGAGCCAGACGGTTTTCCAGCAGAAGGGACACGGAGCTGTCTCTTATGCAGTACTACAATCAACGAAACTAATGGGTGGTATGACTGGTACGGACATACTTGTCTGCTCTGTAGAAAGGCAGTGAAAGACGGAGTAATACCGACTTTTATCTTTGAACATTACAATAGTTACTTTGCTATGTGGGCGTTAGATTCTAAATTCAAGATCAAGCACCAGACAGCAAAGAAATATATTCGTGAAGGAAAACTGATTCCAAGAATTGTATTAACCGAGGATGGTAAGCCACACTACTACATTTTCCTCAAGAAAGAAAACCCAGGATTGATTGAGAGATATTCTCCTGAAAGAAAGTCATATGACAGATCACGAAAGAAACAGAATAAAGTATGGTCAAAGAAAATGAAGATTGAATTGATGGCTGAACATAAGAAATTTATGGAGGAAAGAAAAAAGAAATATCCTAACTTATATAAGTAGTTATTGCTTCCACCCATCAGGATCACTAATATTTATCGCCCACTCAGGTACATATATTCCCCAAGCCCATAGAGGTACACTAATACTAAAATCTTCTCGGCTTGTGCCACCGAGCGATATTGGTGGTAGTTCTACATCATTACTTGTCTTAACATGTGAAATATTAAGTTTATATTCCTGATTGAACATACTGTACAGATCATAATCCTTTTTCTTGGGGAGGTTGCTTTCAATTTCCAACACATCTTCAACGGAATATCTCTGAGGCCAAAGTATTTTATTGTTGTCATCAAGTAAGGGGTACGCATAGTATTTTCCCTTGAGCTGATTGTGCATCATTAACTTTTTCAAACGAACCATAAATGAGTCTTCACCCAACAAATTACCAAGCACGATGATGTTTGTTTTCTCGTCACCAATAGACATGACTTCATTCAGAAACCATTTGTAGAGCATCTCTCGTGTATTCTTGTCTTGGGTAGAAACAATATCCTCCATATCGTCACAGATAATTAAATCAGGTCGTCTGTTTTTATACTTCAATCCACGGATATTCTGCTGTGAACCAATACACATAATCTTTGCGTTATAGAGTGGAAGCTCAATTGAAAATGCTCCCCATTCTGTAGTGCTGGAACGGAATGGACCTAAGTCTTGCTTGAGTAATTCGTTGTCTTCAAGCTCTGATTTTATGTTCTCAAAATGAGCCTGAGACTGAACTCGACTTTTGCTGATGATAAGGACAAATTTCTTTTGGTGTTTCCCTAGAATAGACCAGATCGTGTTTGATAGATTAAGTACAGTAGATTTACCCGATCCTCGAAATGCCATGACGACATTTAATTTCTGGTCATATGATTCAGTCATTCTAAACATCTCTTTATGAAAGAACGCATATGGGTGGGTTATGTGATGCGAAAGATAGATACTGCAAAACGCCTCGTGTGATTGCTTCACGAGTTCTCGTCTGACACTGCTGTCAGTGATTATTGTTTGTAGGATTTTTTCTTTGTTCATATGCGTTCTTCGAAAAGAGTATTAGGTAAACAGAATAAGAGCACTCTTTAAGTTCTTCTCTTGTTTTTTTGAGAGTGGTATCTCTCGTTTTGGTTTTAGTAAGGAATGTTCTTTGTCTTTGAGTAGGAAGCGTGTGTGATTGTGGCGAAGCCATAGTTGAATCGCTTGGAATTTCTTTTCCTTAATGAGTCCGATTAACTGAGATTCAGTTAAGTCATTAATCATGTCGATTCCATCCTGTAAGGCTTCCTCAGACAGTCTCAGAAACTCCATATCCTCCTTACGCCAGCGATAGTAGGTGGCACGAGCAATATTGGCTTTTTTGCACGCCACTTCTATGATTGGCACAGTCTTAAGATGACCAAGGATTCGTTCTTTGTCTTTCTTTGTCGACTCTTTCTTGGTCATGGCTAGTTAATCTTTACTGGCTTTTTACCTGTGGCTTTTGCCCAACGGTTGAGAATCACTTCCGTATAGATTGGAGATTTTTCCATAAGGAAGCATCGTCGGTGCATTTTGATTGAAGCGATAAGTGTTGATCCACTACCACCAAATGGTTCAACAATTAGGTCACCACGCTTTGTGAGAATCTTTATGTACGGAATGAGAATCTCAATTGGTTTTGTTCCAAAGATGATTCCTTGTCCTGAAGATTTTTCATCTGCGGCGTTGTACTCGATGAAATCAGTTGGACAATATTTCTTTCCTTTGCCGTATGACTCCCAATGAGGATGACCGGCAATGGCGTAGAGTGCTGTTTGGTAATCATTCTCAAGCATCATGTCTTCTTCTGGTGCATCATTGAGTGTTACTTTCTCATGCGAAGTGCCAACCATGGCAATGTCATGCTTTGAGAATAGCTTGTACTTTCCAGCGAATCCTTGATTGCGGTTTGGTAAGTGCCACACGATCATATTCTTCACTTTCCAAAACTTCTCCATTTCACCCCAGATGGTGCGGATGTTCTTCCAGTTTTCGTAGACGATAATATGAGAATCTTCTTTGGTTGCTTCTTTTGCATTAGTCATCCAAAGCTCTGTGAAGTTATCAGGCAATACATCTGTTTCTAAGTAGCGACGATTTTTCTTCGCACCGAATCCTGTGGTAACACCTTCGGTCGCCTTTGTTTTTCCTTTGAGGTAATCGAGAATATATGGCGGATCAGTAAATATCATATCGGCTCGTTCTTCGCCCATGAGCTTGCGGAAGTCGAGCGGTATGGTTGAGTCTCCGCACATAATGCGTGAGCCATCGAGTTCATAGATGTCTCCCTTTTTAACTTTGATTTCTTTGATATTAAGCTTGTCGAGCTCTTTCTTGAGATCAAATTGTTCAGTTATTTCTTCCTCAGGAAAAATGTTGTCGATCTCCTCGGAAGTGAATCCTACCTCTGAGAGGAGGGACTCATCGAATTCAGCGAGCATTGATAAATCCCAGTCACCAGATATTTTGTTGAGCTTCAGATTGAGCGTCTTTTCTTTTGTGATGTCTGGAATGTTTACATACACAACTGGAATTGTAGTGTATCCTAATTCCTTGCCAGCTTTAACACGAGCATGGCCACCGATAACAATTTGTTCTCGACCTAGGGCACTGTTTACGATTACAGGATCAACCATTTCAAATTCGGTAAGTGAATTTTTTAGTTGTTCCAGCATTTCTTTACTGTGAGTACGAGGGTTGTACTCTGAGAGCTTGAGCAGGTTGATATCAACATACTCAATCTTAAATTTTGTAGACATAAAATTTTATTTCCAAATTAATTTCTAATTTAGAAGCAAAAAACCACCTTTGGTATCGATTTCTCAATCTCAAAGGTGGTTTTTCTTTTATACTACATCGACCAGTAATAATTCAGAGAAACCTTAACTTAGAGTTAAGAAATTTCTGTGAACTAAAACCTATTGTCATTCCTTCTTACTT
Organism: Candidatus Nomurabacteria bacterium; assembly: GCA_943356455.1. Lineage (GTDB taxonomy): Bacteria > Patescibacteriota > Minisyncoccia > Phycocordibacterales > UBA9973 > JAGOSA01. The sequence goes on from CALRFB010000020.1 coordinate 8,644, forward strand.
GTCCCAGCTAGTATTAGCTTCGTAAGGAAATTTATATTCGGTTGCGTGTAGTTCTGACCAAGGTAGCTTTATTATATCCTGCTTGATCCGATATGTGTTGTGGCAAGTTACTTCTGTATCTAGTATGACAATACAGGAGTATTTATGCAACAGATGTCTGACCCATTTATATTTTTATATATCAGATTTTAGAAAAGAGTATATAAAAATGCGTTTTTCCAAAATCAGGTATCCCATATTGGGGTACCTGATATAGGTTTATCCACATCTATTATTTAAACCAACGAGTGAAAAAGTTTTTGATTCGCTTTCCAAGCGATGGTTTTTCTTGTACTGGTGTAGGTGTGACAACTGGTTGCTGTACTACAGGGGTAGTAATCGTTTCAACAATTGGTTTAGTTTCAGTCTTTTGGGTAGTTGATTTTATTTCTTTCTTTATAACCTCAGGTTTAATTGTCTTTTGAATTGATTTGAGATAGTCATCATATTTAGCTGTGCCAGGCTTTCCGTTTGGATACTTATTGTTATACAAAGCAGTTAATCTTTCAGCTACTTCAGCATTGTTCTTTTTTATTCTCTGAAACAGGTTTGAAGAATCTTGAACTGCGAGTGCATCAATATATGTAAATACTTCTAACACATCAGCATCTGAATATGTTTCTTTAGTTTGATATTTTTGAATTGCTTGTTGATTTACTTGTAGTTCTTGATCAGCAATCTTTTCCTTTAGTTGAGCGATTTGAAGTTTGAGATCACTGATTTCTTTTTCGTTATTTTGTTGAGTTGAGATTGAAGATTCAAGTTTTGATTTCTGAGATTGTAGATCACTTATTTGAGAACTATACTTCGCATCAATTTCTGCTAGTTTGCCTGCGAGTTGATCTCCAAGGCCATTGCGACCATAGACACCTGATATGTAATTCTTTTCTGTTGTTCGTTGTGATTCAAGTTGTGAAATGCGAGAAGATAAACTTGAGATCATCGCTGACGGATCGTTAGCTGCACCAGCTTCTAATTTTTGTAAACGATATTCAAGAGCCGATTGTTGCTCTTGTTGTTTTATGAGTACATCAGGAGGGAGGTAGTTATATGTGGTTGCGGACACTGTTTTTGCGGTAACAAGTACAGCAAAAACAAGTAGTCCTATTTTAAATTTTTTCATAATCTTTGGACGGATTTTGAACCACTAGGTAGCAAAAAGCTCCCAGCCAGGTCCGATATGCCCCGTGAGGCATACCCATACCAGTTTCCCGATATGACCGTCCAAAGTAGACTCTGACTAGGAGTTCTTTACTTTGGACGGATTTGGCGACCATATCCTTGAATTGCTTCAAGGGGTTAGGTCTCTTATTAACTTGTAAAGAGATTATACCATTTTCACTGGTACTTTTGTACTCTAGCTTAGATTAAGAATTAGTGGTAATTAGTTACCAACAGCTAGATTTATTTAAGGTTATATTTATTTCTACGATTTTCGAAGGCTTCTTCGCCTCCTTCAAGAAGTTCACAGGCATGTTCTCGTATACCCATTTTATCTAGAGTATTAGCAGCGGTTGGTGTTACAAAGCTATTCTCAATTGCCCCTGTTGCATAATCAAATAATACATTACTTTGGTTGGTATTTTGTTGCCCATGTCTATTTGCAACAATAATTTCTTCTGCATCAGCTTTTACTGCAATATTTGCATTATGAGTAACAAGAATAATCTGTCTTTGCTTTTTCTTTCCTCTTAAAAATTCAACTATTTCACTAGAAATTGAGCGACTATCAAGATCATCTTCTGGTTGATCAATAAGGATTGGATAGTTGTCCTTACTTGATTCAACGAGAAGCTTCAATACAACTAAAGATTTCTTTCCTGGTGTCATTTCTGAGTAGTCATCTTCCTCGTA
>CALRFB010000021.1 GCA_943356455.1 Candidatus Nomurabacteria bacterium
GACGAAAATCTGACCTTTCCAGACAGCTGGAGTGGATTCGATACATGAGCCGGAAGCCAGGGGCATTTCGTTGGTGAGTTTTGGTGATGCAGGATTAGCGAGGTCGTACTGTCGGAAGCCACCAGGCGCACATGTGGCGACAAGGAGTTTTGCGCCGCTCTGCGCGGCAGCACTTCCCTTTTCCAAGCCGCTTTTTTCTGTCCCCGCAATCACGATAGGAGAAGACCAAGCATGCTCGCCTATAAAATCTGAATTTGTGACCGTACCTGTTTCGCGATCCACGGTTAGTAAGTTTCCAGTATGCGTTGCCACATACAAGTAGTTTCCAAAAATCGCTGGTGTTGCCCAGATGCCACCTTTAGCCATTTCTTCCTTTGGCACTTGTACTCCCCAGACATATGGATCGCCCGATGTTTGTGTTGTGATGGTTTCGTCTGGTGCAGTTATTTGTGACACGATAGTTTGTTTATGTGGATCAAGTTTTATAAGTTGTCCAAGTGTAGCAATTCGCGACGCCGCAGGTTGATTTGTGCGTTCAAGTTCAGAAGCGACATAGAGCATACCTTTGTCATCAACAACAATAGTCGCATCGGTATCATCCCCTACCCAATAATCAAAAACGATTGGTGCGACACCGTTTGCAACGTGCGAAATATCGAGACCAAGTACGCGACCACCAGAATTTGCAAAGTAGACACGATCACCGAAAAAAGTAACCGAATCTTCGACACTTACCATATTGTCGCCACTATTTTTTAGAAGTTCGCTATTCCAAACGGGCATTTTAAAAACAATATTCGGAGCGACGGTGACTTGTTTTTTTCCTGTTGGTTTACCGTCGGCATCGAGTACGTCAGTGTATCCGCGATTTATTTTCATTGTGAAGAACCAACTGTTTTCGCCACCTTCAAAAAGTAGGTCGTCTATCACAACCGGATTTCCATCCCAATCATTATTCCACATGCCTTTGACTTCACTCGCATTCAAATGCCACAGCTCGGTCGGAACGTCACGGTCAAGTGCAATAATGCGGAGGTTGTTGTCGCGAGAACCAAAATATAAAAGCGGGTAACCGTTTGGATCCAGTGTCACAGATCCTTTGATCAGGTCGCCGGTTTGAAATGGTGGCATGAGGTCTTGGCCATTTGCTGCATTTACAAAATGCACAGCACCGTCATATGCACCAAAAATAATTTCAGTTATGCCGTCGGGACGTTCCCAGACAACAGGCTGTCCCGTCCAACCACTACCACACCATTGTTTGGTCACACCTTCGGCTTCAGAGAAACTACACATAGGTTTAGTTGTATTTTTTTCTGATGTATTCGTAACTCCGATTTCACCCGAACCACTATTTGGATATTTCCAAAGTACTTTTGGATTCGCCGGAAGTGGGCCGATGCCATAAAAAGTACGTGTCGGTGAACCGCGGAACATAGTTAGTCCTGTCACACTTCCCCAAGCTTGTCCGATAGAAACAAGTGACGTTTTGGAAAGCTCTACAAGTGTTTCGTTGTCAGATGTTGCACCGAAAGAATCGTTCCCGTCGCCATGATTGAAAATATTTTTTACATCATACACACCATCGTACAAAACGTCGGTCACACCCATTGTATGGGCATGAACGTAGTCAATAAAAAAAGCCGCCCCGAAACCAACGGCAGCAACAAAAATAACTATAAATGCATATTTTGCCCAAGCGGTATAGCGCGCCATTACGGGCTGATTATAGCAGGATTTTAAAAAATTGCTTGGCATTGTCGAGCATTGCCAGGCGGACAATTTCTTCGTTTTCTTGGCTTTGTTCGCCACGTTTTAGAGATGCCAGTGTACGGATTTCGGCAATCTTATTTACCACTTCTTTAACCATCCATGGTTCGCATCGAACAGGCCTGCTATCGCCGCGTATTTCTTTGAGTGTTGTGCGGTATGGTTCAGGGGCCGCAAATGGTGCATCTGTTTCAGCCATAATTGCAGACAGCGGCAGCGAGGACAGTGTCTCGTCGTAGTCGTGAACAAATGTTATCGGACCATCAAATGACATTGTGTGACCTCCAGCAAGTACACGCTGGGCTATGTCAGTGTTACCGACAAAGAAATGAAAATTGGCACGAACGTGCGGATACTTAACTAATAATTCTAGTGCGTCTTCATATGCATCCATGGGTGCACGACCTTCGGCACCCATACCTTTACTTGGTCGTGCATGAATCATGAGTGGCTTCCCTACTGCATCTGCGATTTTAATCTGCGCTTCAAAAAGTTCTTTTTGTTTTTCAAAAATTGTGGTCGTGCCCGCTGGTTCGTTTTTTGCTTTATGAAAATAGTCATATCCGCATTCACCGATTGCCACAACTTTTTCGTGGCGTGCAAGCTCTAAAAAAGCGTCTTTGTCGAACACCTCATCACTATCTGTTGGATGCAATCCAACAGTAGCCCAGATATTTGGTGACATCATAGCGATGTCGATCGCCCTTTTTGATGAAACTAAATCTGTACCCACGCAAATAGTTGCGACACCTTCGCTTTCTATTTTGGCAATAGACTCAGCAAGATCACCATCAAAATGATTGAGGTTGAAGTGCGAATGAATATCGATGTAGCGGATTGGAATACGCATGTACTATATTCTCTGGAAAAGTGGCGACTCTGGTTTAGCTGAAGCACGCACAAGTGTAATTAGCTTTTCTGATGTTTTTGGAAGTATGGGCGCCAAAAGCGTGGCGATCTGCGCCAAATCCCCTAGCATTTCGTGAATATCGGCCCGAGCTTCTTCAGGGTTTATTTTAATTTTCTTGAAGGGGGCTTTATCTTGGATGGATTTATCAAGTGCTTGGATTTGCAACCAAACTGCATTCATATATGAATTTATTGAAAATGAATTCAAGTCGTCTCGGTTCGGAAATGCGATATGTCCCACGCCGTCGTGTGGTACTCCGTTTTGTTCTGCCATCGTCAAAATGCGCGAAGCCAAATTACCTAAACCGTTTGCAAGGTTTGCATTGTAGAGTTCAACCATAGTCTCAAGTGTAAGATCAGAGTCTTCAAAATCATTTGTATGTCGAAGCAAAATATATCGCAATACATCTGAAGCCAAATCACCAGCAACAGGTTGGAAAATGCCGATCGCGTCGTATGGGGAAATAACATTGCCGAGTGATTTCGACATTTTTTGTCCGCCAGAATTTATAAAACCATCGATAACGATGTGGTCTGTGCCAGGCAAACCTGCGGCAAGCAACATTGCTTGCCACGTGAGTGACTGCTGGCGAGTATTGTCTTTGCCGCAGTATTGAATTTTTTCGCCATTGACCCAAAATTTTTCGTAAAGATTTTCGGACACAAGTTCGTCTTTGGTACTACCAACGTCGCCGTCTGGCCAACCAAGTGTCGAAATGTAATTCGTGAGCGCATCAAACCAAACGTACATAACCTGAGTATCGTCCCCTGGTACCGCTACACCCCAAGGCATCTTTTCTCGACTGCGAGATATTGAGAAATCTTGAAGACCACGCGCTAGAAATGCTTTAACTTCGTTATATCGAAAATCGGGAATGATAAGCCGTTCATTTTTCTCGTAGTACTCTTTTAGCAGTGGTTCAACTTTTGAAAGAGCAAAGAAATAATTTTCTTCATCGATGTGTTCCAACTCACGATTTGGATGTATCGGACAGCGCCCATTGGCATTCAATTCGGAGTCGGTTTTTTCCAGTTCACAACCAACGCAATATTTGGCACTGTACTTTCCTTTGTAAATATAGCCACGTTCGTCACACATAGTCCAAAGTTTTTGAGCAGCGGCTTCGTGATGAGTGTCTGTAGTGCGGATAAAGTGTATGTCGGGCGAAATACCGAGCAAACTCGTCAGACCACGGAAACTTTCCGCAAAATCATCTACATAGTCTTTGACATCTTTGCCAGATTTTTTTGCAGCCTCCCAGAGCTTCATGCCGTGTTCGTCTGTGCCAGTATTAAAAAAGACTTCCCTGCCGAGGAGTTTGTTGTATCGAGCAATAGCGTCAGCACGAATTATTTCCATAGCAAAACCGATATGCGGTTCTGCGTTCACATACGGAAGTGTTGTTGTTATGTAGAAGGGTTTAGATGTGTCCATCGTCAAATGCTACCCTTTTTTTCTCTATGTCGTCAACGTATTCAAGTAATGCGACAACAACTGGAATTGCGAGTATTAAACCCCAAAAACCTGCAAGTTCGAAACCAGCCAAAACTGACAGTATCACAACGAGCGGAGAAATGCCGACGACACGCTTAACAATGAGCGGCTGGAAAACGTAGCCTTCAATCTGTTGTACAACGACATACGATAGGAAAACAAAAACTGCGAGACGTATACCTCCTTGGATATATGCGAAACCAGTAGCTGGGATCATGGCAAGAGTTACACCAAATGGAATGAGTTCAAATATGCCTGTGGCAAGCGCAAGTAGGAGTGCGTACGGTATACCGAGAAGTGAAAGAATAATAAACATTATTACCGCAACAATAACACCGAGAATAAGCTGCCCCTTGAGCCAGAGTGCGATTTTGTGTTGTGTGCGTTCCCAGAGTCCAATAATATAATTTTCCTTATGGGGTGGGGTGACAATACGTAAGAATTTTTGAACACCATTTTCTTGAATCGAAAGGTAGAACGAAATGATGATGATGAGGATAACGTTTACAATACCTCCGAACACAGCAACTATCGCCGCAAAAAATCCACCAGAAACGCTGGCTGCAAATTTTTGAACAGTAAGTGCGATATCTGCAACAGACGTACCTTGGAGTGACGTAACAAAATTTGATACGTCCCCGATACTATTTGCTGTACCTTGGAAATTGCTCGATGAAATATATTGCGAAAGAAATGTTAGTAAGTGTGATGCTTCTGTGATGAGGAGTGGCACAAACAGATAGAACATACCTGCAAGACCCAAGATGAAAATCGTGTACACGAGAACAACGGAAATCATTCGTCCGACGCCGATTTTTTTCAACCGTCTAATTGCGGCTTCTGCAAAAGAAGCGATAACGACAGCCGTCAATATAACAAGAACGATCGTACGTAATGTATAGAGCGCCCAAAGAAGCAGGCCAAATAAAACGACACGGACAATAGTTCCAGTCGATATTACTACCAAGCGTTTATGTTCATGTTCCATATATCTATGGTACACCTTTCGGACGCTCGTTACAAACTTCCGATCTGAAGTCACTAGTTAGGGCAAATACCGTTCAAAAATGCGGGCATCACGAACTGGTCCGACAGCTGCGATTCGGAAGTTTTCTGGTGTTAGGATTTCTTTGGCAACTCGGACTATGTCAGTTTTAGCAACTGCTTCTATTTTGGCAGCACGCTCTTCGGGCGACTCCAGATCGTGGCCGAAAAGATGCGAAATACCATAGTATGATGCCACGCTTTCATTATCTTCAAACATCATAAACAAACTTGATGTTCGATTTTTCTTGGCAAGCGTAAGTTCGAGATCGGAAATAGGTTCGTTTGCGATTTTTACGAATTCTGTGATAAATGCTGGGAGCACTACATCGAGACCTTTAGGGTCGATACCTGTTCCACCATAAAAAACACCATAGCCTTCGGAGGCTGCTTGCGTAGCAAAAACGTAGTACCCAAAACCGAGCTCTTCACGAATGCGTTGAAAGAGTCGCGACGACATAGTCCCACCTAATATGGTTCCGAGTATAGATGCGATAATACGATCCGGGTGGTCGTAGCCAAAACTTCGTACACCAAATAAAAAGTGAAGTTGTTCACTATCATCGTAAACGATTTTTACACGCTCGCTTTTTGTTTCCGGGATAACAACAACTGGTTGTGCTGGGATGTCTTCAATGGCGCAAAATTGTTTTTCAATTTCTGAGATTGCTATATCGTGAGAAATGCCGCCAGCCACAACGATAACGAGTGAGCGTGGACTATAGTGGGCATTTCGCCAAGCAAGTAATCGGTCCCGTGTCATACCCCGAACAGTGGCTTCGCTACCGATAATCGGACGACCAGCGGGTACGCCAGTAAAAACCAAGTCGTCAAAAAGTTGATCAACTCGCGAACGTGGTTCGTCGAGATACATTTTTATTTCATCAACAATCACCCCTTTCTCTTTTTCCAATTCTTCATCAGGAAAAATAGAATTGAGGTAAATGTCGGCAAGGATATCGAGACTCTCTGCGAATTCTGGTACGGCAGTTTTTGCGTGGTAACCAGTGTACTGGTTACCGGTAAATGCATTTATATGTGCACCGAGCGCATCAAAATCACGCGTGATCTGAAGTGCGGTCGGACGTTTGCTTGTGCCTTTGAAGCACATGTGTTCGAGAAAGTGCGCGATACCGGCGTCAGCGTCTTGTTCATTGTTTGAACCAACACGTTGCAGCATCATTGTTGTTTGCGAAAGCGAATCGGGCATATAGACCGAAACAATACGCACTCCGTTTTTGAGTTCATGGGTTTTGATTTGCATATATTTTTTACGGCGTTAGTGGTAACGTCTCTTTTTATGCCGTGATTTTAGATTTGATGAATGTGATGAGCTCGGCAATAGCTACACGTTCTTGGTTGCCCGTATCACGGTGGCGTATCGTTACAGTGTCGAGGTTGGCTGGATTTTCACCAAGTGTGTCGAAGTCGATAACAATACAAAACGGCGTACCGATTTCGTCTTGGCGTCTGTAGCGTTTGCCAATGTTGCCGTTGTCGTCGTATGCGATGCGGCCGAATTCTTTTTTGAGCGCCGAGAATACGGCGCGGGATTTTTCAACGAGTTCTGGTTTATTGCGCAAAAGTGGCGAAACTGCGGCTAATACGGGTGCGATATGTGGAGCAAGTTTTAGGTACGCACGAGTTTCTCCATTCATTTCGTCTTCAGTGTACGCTGAAATCATGAGCGCCAAGAAAGCTCGATCTACTCCAAATGATGGTTCGATAACGTGGGGCACGATATTCTCCCCTGTTTCTTCGTCGTGGTAGTCGAGTTTATGGTTTGTTAGATCAAATGAACCACGATACGCCAAACCAAAAAGTTCTTTTTTACCAAATGGATAATCGAACTCAAAATCTACAGTGCGCTTTGAATAGTGAGCCAAATCTTCCGGTGCAACATCCAAAACATGAACTTTACTCATATCCATGCCGACACTTTTCATCCAATCAGCCATTTCATTTTGCCAATATTCAAATTGAACTTCCCATGTTTCGGGACGAATATAATACTCAATTTCCATTTGCTCGAATTCTCGTGATCGAAAAATAAAGTCACGTGGCGTAATTTCATTGCGAAATGCTTTACCAATTTGCGCCATACCGAAGGGTAATTTTGGATGGTACGCATCAACTGTGTTTTTGAAGTTTACAAAAATACCCTGTGCTGTTTCTGGGCGAAGGTAGACTGTTGCTGCAGTATCATCAGCGGCACCAATTTTTGTTGAAAACATCATGTTGAACTGACGAGATTCGCCGAGTGCACCACCACAATCTGGACACTTCATTCCGCCGTCTGTTTTTTCAGCATCGAGTTGGTCTGTGCGGAAACGGTGGTGACACTTTGCACACTCCGTCATCGGATCAGCAAAACCAGCCACGTGACCGCTCGCTTCCCAGACTTCGCTACGCATTAAAATAGCGGCACGAATACCATACATATCTTCACGATCTGAAACAAATTTTTTCCACCACGAACTTTTTATATTATTGAGAAGCTCGGCACCAAGGTGTCCGTAATCCCACGCACCAGCGAGACCACCGTATATTTCTGAACCCTGGAATATAAAACCGCGTCGCTTGGCAAGCGAAACTATTTTTTCCATTACATTATTTTCTTCATTCTGCATGTATATATAAATTAATTATTGAACAACGTTTCCACCACGTACTGGAAATGTCGACTCTCCGGAAATGTTTGTCGTAAGTTTGTTGACCACTTTTCTGATATCCATACCTGTAAAAGCATCGTTTGCAACCAAAATTGCTTCATTGAGCAATGCTGGGATTGTATTGATCTGGGAAGTGGACGCTTTCAATTTTACTTGAAAATAAACAATTTTGGCAGACCCGACGATACCAGCGCCTCGAGGCACATTGCCGACATCCCACACAATTTCTCTTGTCGTATCGTTGTATTTCAAATCTTCACTCGATGCAGGATCTTTTTTAACAAAGGTGACATTGACCGGCAATGTCGCACGCACTTCACCTTTTGTTGTTTTGTTGCTGGTATTACTGATTTTCCACTCAATTGTATAGGTAGTATCAGTACCAGCCATTGGAGGCACCGGACCAGAGTTTGTTATCGGGCCAGTCGAGTATAGCGTTCTACCGGAAAGTTGCAAATCGGTATTAATTTTGAAGTTTTTAGTTTGTGAACTATCTACTTCTTTAATGGCTACACCTTCGTTGGGCTGACTGCCTTTAACTCCAACAGTTACCACAATCATTGGATCGGCAATAACGGAGTTTGCACTTGTTTGTAGTGAACTTGATGCAAATTGCAGTGAGATAGAACCGTGTTGTCCCGGTTGAACGGCGGCAAATCCAGGTACGGTATTTTTATCCCAAACGATTGCATTTGTATTTGAGTCGTAAAATCCACTAGATGAAATCGAGCCTTGGTTAAGTGCACTACCTGTCAACGTGGCGCGGATTTCTAAATTATTAACAACAGTGGGTAGATTGTTTGACCAATCGATTCGAGCGCTTACCTTTTCTCCCGCATCAATAATAAATACGTCTTCATCCTTACCATTGAGTGTAACTCGTGCGTCGATAAACGGCTTGGCAAGCATTACTTCTTGAACCATGCTGTTGTACGTTACTGCAACCTTGGAGCCGTCCGTTGCGTCCGGCTGTCCCGCAGCAACTCGAAAAGCTTTTTTGTCCCCATTGATACCAATAATTTTCCCGCGTATTTCAATTGTATTTTCTGAACCAACATCATTTTTTAGAATTGGAAAAATATTATTGCTCAAAATAGGCGCTGGTGTTGCGTCGATGTATTGGAAACCTGGTGGAAAATCAATACGCACGATACTGTCTTTGCTGAGATGCGTAGACGCAACAACGGCCTTAACTTTTAGGGTAAATTCTTGGTTTGAAACTATTTCTGCCGGTGAATCAGTTGTCAGAACAAGTGGCGCAGCATTGATTTGGATCGGGTATGTTTCTTCTTTCGTAAACGTTGCAAGTGAACCTCGAACTGTGTACTCGAGACGAGCCCTAATATTTTTTGTTGTTCCCTGTTCCCCGTATAAAACAACCGAAATGTGTTCGTTTATTTCTTCGCCTGGTGAGATGGATGTTAGAGTTATGCGTTTGCGTTCGTAATCAGTTGAATCGGCAGATGCGGAACCGCGTGGATATTCGATTATCAAATCGTCAGAGTCTATAGACAC
>CALRFB010000022.1 GCA_943356455.1 Candidatus Nomurabacteria bacterium
GAACAGCGAGAATACGTCCTTTATTTACAAGCCTTTTTGCAGGTAATGCCGGTTTCGTGCCCGCATTATTTTTCAGTCGCACAAACTGATGCAACAGTCAGGCTAGAAGTAAAGGGCTTTTTTAAAAATACATTATAAAACTATGGCAAAAATTAACCCAGACATTGAAACATTTGCGCGCATTAAAGTCATCGGACTCGGTGGCTCTGGTAAAAATGCAATCAACCACATGATTAACTCCAAAGTTAAAGGAGTTGAATTCATCGTGATGAACACAGATACGCAAGACTTGCACAATTCCCTTGCCGATAAAAAAATCCACATTGGTAAAAACCTGACCAAAGGTCTCGGTGCTGGCATGAACCCCGATGTTGGCAAACGTGCAGCCGAAGAAACCAAATCTGAAATCCAAGACGTCATCAAAGGTGCCGACATGGTTTTCATCGCTTGCGGTATGGGCGGTGGTACTGGTACAGGCTCCGCGCCAATAGTTGCTCGCGCTGCCAAAGAACAAGGCGTGCTCACTGTTGGTGTTGTCACCAAGCCATTCTTTTTTGAAGGTGCGCAACGTATGCGTCTCGCTGAACAGGGTCTCGCTGAACTTGAAAAAGAAGTGGACGCTATCATCGTTATTCCGAACGATCGCCTGCTCGCTATCGCCGGTAAAGACATGGGGTTCAAAGATGCATTTATGCTCTGCGACGATGTTCTCCGCCAAGCTGTTGAAGGTATTTCCGAACTCATAACACGACCAGGTGAAGTCAACGTGGACTTTGCCGATATTAAAACGATAATGCATGACACTGGTACCGCTCTCATGGGTCTCGGTCGTGCTTCCGGCGACAACCGTGCTGAACAAGCTGCTATGCAAGCTATCAATTCTCCACTCCTCGATGTTTCGATCAATGGTGCCAAAGGTGTTCTCTTTGCAATATCTGGTGGCGATGACATTACGTTCAATGAAGTCCAACGTGCTGCGACTATCGTAACCGAATCAATAGACAAAGAAGCTCGAGTTATCTGGGGTATGGTGCCAGACGATCGTCTCAAAAAAGGCGAAATTCAAGTTACTGTTATTGCTACTGGTTTTCCAATGAGCGAAGGCTCTGTCAAGAAATCACTATTTACTCCACAAACACCTATCTCTCAACCGCTTACTAGCTCCGACAAGAAACTCCAAATCGAAGAAAAAAAAGACGACAAGCGTGAAGAAAAACGCGAAATAAATCACGCGCCACTTACTGCAAATAGTGGTGAATACGTAAAAAAAATCGAACGCACCGAAAAACCAGAGATCATTGATACAGACGACGAAAACTTTGACGATGATCTCGGCGACTGGAATGCAATACCAGCGTTTCTCCGACGCAAGAAACAATAATCATAAAAAAGCCCCGACTATCGGGGCTTTTTTATAGCACATGGCGCGCAATTTTTATAAACAGTACTATATGTTAAAATAGTATCCATGTACGACTTAATCATTATCGGAGGTGGCCCGGCAGGTGTTGCAGCAGCGGTATATGCAGCACGCAAAAAACTTACTACGCTTATTATTGCTCCGTCTTTTGGTGGGCAGTCTATTGATTCAGAAAATATTGAAAACTGGATCGGTACACCTTCTATTTCAGGCCTCAAACTAGCAGAAGATCTTCGCAAACATGCGTATGCTTACAATGGCAAATCTCTTACTATTCTCGAAGGACAAAAAGTAACTCTAGTCGAGCGCACTGGCTCTGATTTCGCTGTCACAACCGACGACGGAACCAAACACAATAGCAAGACTATTTTAGTAGCTGCAGGCTCGCACAGACGCAAATTAGAAGCCAAGGGAGCCGATATATTTGAAAACAAAGGAATTACTTATTGTGCTTCATGTGACGGACCACTGTTCGCAGATCAAGACGTTGTAGTCGTCGGCGGTGGTAACGCCGCTTTTGAAACCGCCGCCCAGCTTCTGGCGTACTGCACGTCTGTCTCACTTCTCTACCGCAGTGCCGAGTATCGTGCCGATGCCGTGACTGTCGAGAAGGTTTTGGCAAATCCAAAAATGAAAGCCTATACAAATGTCGATGTAGACGAAGTGACTGGTGATGCATTTGTAAACGGCATTACATTTACAAATAAAATTACCAATGAAACAACAACTCTTCCAGTAACAGGTATTTTTGTCGAAATCGGACAATTACCAAATACAGAATTTGTGAAAAATACTTTGCCGTTGAATGAAGGCAACCACGTTATTGTTGATCCCAAAACTCAACGTGCCGGAGTTCCTGGTGCTTGGGCTGCTGGTGACTGCACCGACGGCCTCTACCACCAAAACAATATCGCAGTCGGAGATGCAGTAAAAGCTGTTGAAGATCTGTATATTTATATTCACAAACGGTAACATTCAGTAATAATGTATGCAACATAAAAAAAACCCGCTCATGCGGGTTTTTTATTTACTTCATTGCCGGATCATCGCAACTCGCTTGTTGCAACGTCATCGAGTACGTAACCTTATCTGAATTAGCATAGACATACTGTTTGGTTTTTGGATCGAGTTTCATTTCCCCAAAGCCAACACGGGCATTACCATCACCAAGTAAAATCCAAAGTTGTTCCGTATTTGTCACACCTTCTCCCGATGCCGTCCAGAGAAAATCGGCTTTTTGTGCAGCCAATACTTCGTTGTATTCGCCGACAGTACCGACAATCGCACCCGTTTTTTTATCTTTTTGCGCTGGCGTGTAATTGAATGATCCCGTGACATTGATACCGTCTGAAGTTATGAGATGTAGTGCTGCCTTATCCCCGGCTTCAGTGTTGTAAATATAGCAAATATCTACGCGGTCTGTGCCTACATCTGCCGCAATGTCCTTCTTCTCTGTTGGAGGCGGCACCTTGCCCCAATTCTTGTAGGCAACGTAGCCTAGGCCAATAACAAGTAGTAAAACGACAATATATTTCAGGTTTTTCATGGTGTGATTATAGCATGAGTAAGATGGTGCCCTACAACTAGTTTCTGTTTGTGATAGTTTGTTTAAAATACCAAAGAATTAAAAAAACCCGTCTTAAGTGACGGGTTTTGAGAAAAATGAACTACATCTTTGCTAATTCTTTTTTTTGAAGAACAAGCATATTATCGACATGATTTAAGAAACGCTTTTCAATAATTTGCAATGCTACTTTCATAGCATTTTTTGAAATCTCACCAACTTCATCGGGGTCTTGTCCTGAAGTAGCTAGTGCTTCCATAATTCCTTGCTTTTTAAGGTTACGGAGGGTTTCTTTCATGTCTTCCTCGGTTAGTTTTTCTTTTCTTAACAATGGCATTGCTGTTGTTAAGCTTTTCAAAAGCATATTCTTCCAATTCTCATACTGGATACAAATCTATCTTTCTTTTCTACTTTCACCACTTCTTTATTTTCAGGAAAATAAACATCGCAGTAGTTAGTAGAGACCCCATCTTTTACATAGAAAACATGCTTATTTGTAATTACAGATGGACCTCTTGCTGGATCATAGGCTAAAAATCCTGAACCATCTGAATATGACTTCTTATTTCCATTTGCATCAAGAGTGATACAAGTTACTCGTACTGTGTATGGTCGCCATTCTTTTATCACATCTTCTAATTTGTAATTTTCTTTTACAGTTTTAACAAGAGGAGCAATTTCTTTTTTAACTTCAACTTCTTGTTTTACAACAGGAGGTTCTTGAATTATCTTTTTGGGTTTAATAGCAGGAACAGCTTTATTTTCTTCTTTAATATTTTTTTGAGTCTTATTAAACAAGCACTTTCCATAGAATCGCAAGTAAAGGAAATGCTTGAATTAGCAGAGCGAGAAAAATTAAATATTATAGAAATTAAACGAGAGGCTCACTCTTCAAAAGAAGTTGGGCAAAGACCGATATATAACCAACTACTAGATGAAATACGACAAGGAAAGTTTAATGGCATTCTGACATGGGCACCAGACAGACTTTCAAGAAATGCAGGTGACCTTGGAGCTGTAGTAGATTTGATGGATAAGAAACAGCTAGTTGAGATAAGAACATATAGTCAAAAGTTTACAAACAATCCAAATGAAAAGTTCCTACTGATGATACTTGGATCACAAGCAAAACTTGAGAACGATAACAAAGCAGTAAATGTAAAACGAGGATTAAGAACAAGATGCGAGATGGGTCTCTGGCCTTGTAGTCCACCAACTGGATACTTAAGTAGTAAAAATGTGGATCAAAAATGTCAGGTGCAGATAGACCCAAGACGAGCACCGATGATAAAGAAGATGTTTGAAAAAGTAGCATATGAGAAAATGAGTGGTAGACGATTACACCTATGGCTTAAAAATGAAATTGATTTCAAAACAAAAAATGGAAAACATATAAACCTAGGAAATTTATACTTAATATTACGAAACCACTTTTATTACGGACGGTTTGAATACCCAAAAGGAAGTGGTAAATGGTACAACGGTAAACATGAACCAATTATTAACAAAGAGCTGTTTGATCTAGTACAAGAAAGTATTTCAGATCATGTCATAAATTATCAGAATAAAGAATTCGCATTCACCAAAATAATGGTTTGTGGTTTATGTGGATCAGGAATTACGGCAGACGAAAAATTCAAAAAGCAACAAAATGGAAACATCCATAGATATGTATACTATGGATGTTGTAAACACATAGATAAAGAATGTAAGTCAGGATACATACGAGAAGAAGAACTTATAGAACAGCTTGCTAATCTTATGGACGAGGTTCACCTTGATGAAATAGGAATGAAAGAAAAGATACGAATAGAAGTAGAAAAAACCAAAAAGTTTAACATGAGTGTACTTGGAGTAAAGAACGAGAAAATAAAAGTGTCGGATATTGATATACGAAACTATGCAAAGTATGTATTACGAGACGGAGGAATGGTAGAGAAAAGAGAGTTGCTAGAGTGCTTAAGAAGTAAAATACTATTGAGTAATAAGGTAATTAAAATAGCAGAAAATTAGTGATATAATTAATGTGTAGCTCCTTAATAACCTGACAGAAAGGATCAAAAACCTTGCTCCCTCAATCTTGGGGGGTTAATCACTTAGAAGGTCCCGGACAGAAACATTCTATCGGTTTTTGTCCGGGGACCCATTTCTAAGGTCGATTCCCCAAATTAGTAGAGTAATCTTTAATAAATCAAAATACATATGTACTTCGAAATATATAAAGATGTTCGTGGTAACTTCCGATGGCACTTCAAAGCGTCAAACGGTAAGATTATTGCGGATAGTGCTGAGGGTTACACCTCAGAACAAAATGCACTTAATGGTATTAATATCATTAAGGAAAATGCACCAGGAGCTAAAGTTTTCAGATCTAATTATTAGTTTGTAACTTTAGTAAACTTTCTGTCAGATTATTGTGGAGCTTTTATAAACAAAAAAACACCAAGAATGGTGATTTTTTGTTAGCGACTATTAAGGGCTTTTAAGCCTCTCGATAGGTCTCGCTAGCCTGTGACCCCACGGAGAATCGAACTCCGATTAACGGATTGAAAACCCGTTGTCCTAACCGTTAGACGATGGGGCCAAATAACGTTGCTATAGTAGCATAATCCCTACAAATTTCAAATATATGGTAGTATGGGTTGATTTCAGACATGGAAGCGTGGCTGAGTGGTTGAAGGCACTGGTTTCGAAAACCAGCGTGCGGGAAACTGTACCGAGAGTTCGAATCTCTCCGCTTCCGCAATGACTATTTGAGACAAAGCGGAGCTTTGTCGAAAAGGGGCATCGAGAGGTGGAGAAGTGAGAAAGCGAGCACGGTTACAGGTTCAGTAGAACCTGTCGTGCGAGCAGGGCCGAGCGGAGTGAGGAGCGACGGCTCCGAACGAGCGCTTGGCCGAATCTCTCCGCTTCCGCCAAAAAAGAAAGAAACCCGTATAGGGTTTCTTTTGATTTAGATTAGTGCGTAATTTTTTTAGATCGGACAATTACTTTATGAAGTACATAGGTAGCATTGATATTTTTTGCCAATTCTTTGGCGGCAAAAACATATTCACTTAAATACGAATCCAATTTTTTCAAATGCACTAAATTCTTATTTTTGCGATACAATAATTTTTCAAACTTCCCCTTTGGCAGGAGCAACATTTTTTGCAAGTGCTTAATTTCTTTCTTGATTTTTTTGCGTTCCGGTAGTGTATGCTTTGATTTTTTCATGGCACATGGTTTTGCAAATCTTACTACACAACACAAAATTGTCAATTAACTATTCCTGTTGCCGTGCAAAAGCATTTCAACAGCATGGTTCAGGTCACCTGCTGGCGTCACCGCTCCCCCATTGATAAAGAATATTTCATCGGCATTTTCTATAGTATTAAGTCGGTGTGCAATGATAACTTTCGTAGTAGAAGTTGGTAATTTTTTCAAAATTTCTTCGAGTAGTTGTTCGGTAACAGTGTCGATGTTGGCAGTGGCTTCGTCGAGAATAAGCAGTTCGGGATTCCGCAAAACTACACGCATAAATGCAATCAATTGTTTCTGCCCGAGACTGAGTGTGCCGCCACTTGTCGAAACATTTGTCTCTAGTCCAGCGTCAAAATTGGTCAATAATGTTTCGAGTCCAGCATTTTTTATTTCTGCTTCCAGTTCACTCACTGACATATGTTTGTATGCGTCATTGCCATAAACGATATTGTCACGAATAGTACCAGAGAACATAAATGGCTCCTGCAAAATAAAACCGATTTTCTTGACGCGATCTGCGGGTTCATATGTGCGGATATCCCGCCCGTCGAGAAGTATCTCTCCACTCGTTGGATCATACAAACGAGCCATTAGTGACGCCATGGTTGTTTTACCACCACCAGTTGGTCCAACGAGTGCATATGTTTTACCTCGATCCAAATTGATACTGACATTACTGAGAACCATTTTTTCTGAATAACCAAAACTCATATTATTAAAAGAAAGAATACCAGCATTTTTTTTCTGACTAGTATTTTCATGTGCATGTTCTTCGGTGTTATTTTTTTCCTGGAGGATGGGCAAATTTGTCTCTAGCGACAATATATCTGCAATACGATCCCAGGCTGCAAGTGCGGTTTGAAAATCGGCCCACACAACTGCCATTTGTCGAAGTGGTGTATACAGTAAAGTCACATATGATAAGAAACTTATAATAGAACCAAATGTAAATAATCCGTGGGTAACAAGCACAAGTCCGTATGCGACGACAATCAACTGTGCAACACTCGAAGCAAAACCGAAAAGTGGCGTAAGTGTATTGTTTGCAATACCCGCTCCAACTGCAGCCTTGTAGTTGGCATCATTTACTTCAGCAAATTTTTCACGGAAATAGTCACGTCGGTTGAATGCAACAACGACTTTGAAATTCTCCAAGCTTTCTTGAATACCTGCGCTCATGCCACCAGTACGTTTCAAACTCACAGCATTTTTACGTTTAATCCAATTAGATAAAATAAGTGTGATCAGGAGTACAGTCACGGCCGGAGTAATAAGTGCCAAACCCAGGCGCCAGTTGAGGACGGTGACAAAAATCGCTGCACCCACAATGCTGATGATACCGCTAACAAATTGCACCAAGCTACGTGAGAAGAATTGGTTGAGCTTGTCCGTATCGTTATTGATACGCGAAATCAAATCCCCGGCTTTGTTTTTATTGAAAAAGGCGACTGGTAGCGCTTGAAGCTTCGCAAAAATTTCATTGCGGAGAACATAAAGTAAATTTTGACCAACACGTCCCATGAGCATCGTTTGCGTGTAGTTGGTTATGATCGCACCGATAAAAAGTGCGAGTAAGTAAGCACTAAATACAATAACGCCATGGAAATCGTTTCCCCGAATAAACGTATCAACAATATGAGCAATGAAAATAGGTGCAACGAGCGTCAGAAGCGAGTTGATAAGTCCAGCAATACCAGCAGACATAAGACGTTTCTTGTCGCTACGAAGCAGTGCAAAGAGACTAGCGAGTGCAGCAAGTGTTTTGATTTTCTTTTTTGGTTTATCTGCAAGTGAATAGTTCATATATTATTCGTACGTACTGGTACTCTTTTGTGAATCATAAATTTGCACATATTCTGGAGATGTTTCGAGCAAGTGCGTATGTGTACCCGCTGCCAAAATCTCACCTTCCATCATAAGTATGACCTGATCGTATGCTTCGATCGAAGATATTTTTTGTGTAACTGAAACAAGTGTTATGCCAGGATAATTACGCGCAACATTTTCCAATATTTTTTGTTCGGTCTTTGTATCTACCCTAGCGGTAAAGTCGTCGAGCAAAAGAATTTTAGGATTGAGCGCCAGCGCACGAGCAAGCATGATCCGTTGTTTCTGACCCCCAGATAAACTTGTGCCACGTTCTGAAACAATAGTTTGCAGACCGTCAGGCAATGCCTCGATAAAATCATGGAGTTCGGCTGTGTCGATAGCTTTTTGCAAAGCTTCATCTGTGACACTTGTGTTAAAGGCAATATTTTCACGCAACGACATATTGAAAATAATACTGTCTTGAAAAACGAAGCCGATTTGGTCGTGGAGTGTTTGTTTTTGATACGCGCTGATCGGCGCACCATCGTAGTGGATCACACCATCTGTGGCCGTCGTAAGACCCGTAAGTAAATACAGGAGTTGTGTTTTCCCCGCTGCTGTGGGGCCAATGATTGCAGTTTTTGTTCCAGCACCGACGGTAAATGTTACATTGCTGAGTGTTTTTTTATCTCCAAAAACGAGCGTAACGTCTTTGAGTGTAATATCTCCGCGAAGTTCGTTTGTACGTGTGCCTTCTTCGGCTGGATCA
>CALRFB010000023.1 GCA_943356455.1 Candidatus Nomurabacteria bacterium
CACTGTCAGTGTAACTATTCAAAACGATATAATTGTTTCCTCGACAGTGACGGGACAAGGAAACAGTGGTGACTCACGAAAATATATCAATCGATTCATCAGTGGCTATTCACAATATGTTGTTGGAAAAAATATTGATACGATAAACTTATCGAGAGTTTCTGGTGCTTCTCTTACTCCTCGTGGTTTCAATGCCGCACTTGCAACGATCAAATCACAAGCGGCTGCATAAAATATGACCACATTTGCATTTGAAGCTATTGGCACGAAATGGATTATTGAAATTCATGATGACATTCCGAATGAAAAAGCAAAAGCAATTGAAAAAGAAATACACGAACGCATTGCCATATTTGATAAATACTATTCACGGTTTAGAAAAGATTCGCTTGTTGCGGAAATGAGCAAGAAAGCAGGTGGCTACGTTTTACCAGAAGATGCCAAAGCCATGCTTGATCTGTATGTTGAATTGTATGCAATTACCGATGGGGCGTTTTCGCCACTGATAGGTGATACGCTTATCCAAGCCGGATATGATGCAACATACTCACTTATTCCGAAAGATGTAAAAATGCCGCTCATATGGGGAGATGCGCTCTTTTATGATTTTCCAAATCTGACAATAAAAAAACCAACCATGCTCGATTTTGGCGGCCTCGGCAAAGGCTACCTGATAGACATCATCGCTTCGTTACTCGGCCGCCACGCTATACCTACCTACACAATCGATGCCGGTGGTGATATGACAACGAAAAATAAAACACTCGTTGTAGGACTTGAAAATCCAGAAAACCACGAGCAGGTGATAGGTACGATCGAGCTAACCAACGGTGCATTGTGTGGTTCGTCCGGTAGTCGTCGGGCGTGGGCAAACTATCACCACATCATCGATGCACGCACCCATGAATCTCCTCGACATATTCTGGCAACATGGGCAACAGCTCCGAGTACGCTCATTGCCGATGCCATGGCCACATGTTTGTTTTTTGTTGACGGTACGACACTCAAGCATACTTTCAACTTTGATTACCTTGTGCTTTACAGCGACTATCGTGTTGAACAATCTGAGGGTTTCAAAGCCACACTATTTTCCGCATAACATTTCGCAAACAAGCATATAATTACAACACCATGAACTTTATTGATAAAAAACTAAATAGCATTACGATGTACCGAGTGGTTTTGTACGGACTCGTACTTCTAGCCGCCATCGCAATAGCACTTGGTTTTTTCGGTGTGATTTTTTATAGTGGATTTGATCTCATTTTTTCTCTCGTCATCATCACGGCTTCATCGATGGCGTCGAATGTTTTTTTTGCGAAACTTTACCGGGCACCTCGCAACATTGAGTCGGTATACATTACTGCATTTATTTTATTTTTTCTCATGGAGCCACTGATGACGCTACCCGGTATCGTTACGCTCGTTGCTGTAAGTGTTGTAAGCATGTTGTCAAAATATTTGTTTGCGATAGGGAAGCGACACGTATTCAACCCAGTTGCGATCGCAACAGTACTGCTTACCGTTGTCGGTAGTGGTGCGGTTATTTGGTGGGTGTCAACGCCGGTGCTTTCTCTAGCCACGCTCGTTATTGGTTTTCTCATTGTGCGTAAGATCCGTCGCTTTCCGCTTGTCATCAGCTTTATAGTAACGGCCATGGTGAGTCTCGGATTCACTTCCATAGCACCGAGTGGTCAAGCTTACCCCCCGTTTATTAAGGAACTTTTCTTGTCTTGGCCATTGGTTTTCTTTGCGACAATTATGCTGACCGAACCACTCACCACGCCACCAACGAAGTCAACTCAAGTCACCTACGGCGTTCTTGTGGGACTGCTTTTTGCATCAGTATTTAGTGTTGGACCACTACGCTCTACTCCAGAGCTGGCACTTGTTTTAGGAAATATCTATTCATATCTGGTTAGTTCTAAACAAAAATTATTACTCAACCTCTCTCGCATGACGCGATTAACACCGACGGTATATGATTTTGCATTTACACCAGACCAGCGTTTGCGTTTTCGTCCAGGACAGTACCTCGAATGGACATTGCCACATGAACCATCCGACAGTCGTGGTAACCGTCGCTACTTTACCGTAGCTTCATCTTCAACTGAAAAAGAGGTGCACCTCGGTGTTCGCATCGACGGTATCGGCAGTAGTTCGTTCAAGCGCGCATTACTGGAAATGGGTCAAGGTGACATGATGGTAGCGTCGCATTTGTCCGGCGAATTCACATTGCCTCGCGACCCCGCTAGAAAACTTGTATTTATTGCTGGTGGCATTGGCGTCACACCATTCCGTAGCATGGTCAAATATTTACTCGACAATAATGAGCGCCGAGATGTCGTATTGCTCTATTTTGCCAATGCCGATACGGATTTTGCATACTCAGATTTGTTTGAAGAGGCACGTGCAAAAATCGGTCTCGCTGTGGACTACATCGCTTCAGTGCCAACTCCAGCATGGAAAGGAAGAACCGGACGCCTGACACCACAAACTGTGGCAGAAATCGTGCCCGATTTTAAAGAACGATATTTTATGTTGTCTGGTCCAAACGCCATGGTTGAAAATTATAAAAAATTACTTCACAGCATGGGCGTCGCAAGCGACATGATTCAAACTGACTATTTTCCAGGGTTTTAAAAGTATCATTACCATTGCCAAAAGCCCGATAGAACGCTATAACTAGAGCTACGGGCGATTAGTTTAGTGGTAGAACGAAGGTCTCCAAAACCTTTGGTGGGGGTTCGATTCCTCCATCGCCCGCACATGTGCTATACTAAAAATAGTCGATAGAAATAAGGATTATTCCATTTTCTATGCCTATCGTTAGCAATTAACGTCTAAAAAATTATGAATATATTTGAAACTGCTACGGCAAACCCGGAGCTCACAACACTTGTCGCCGCTGTTACTGCCGCTAAACTCGTAGACACGCTATCTGCTGTTGGTCCTTACACACTTTTTGCACCAACAAATGAAGCATTTGCTAAACTGCCTGCCGAAGATCTTTCTGCTCTACTCGCAGATCACGATAAGCTCGTCGCCGTCCTCACGTACCATGTCATGTCTGGTAAAGAAATGGCTAAAGACCTTGCTACGCTCACAGATGCAACGACAGTTGAAGGAAGTAAAATCAAAGTTGAATCTGAGCACGGCACAATGATAAATGGCGCATCAGTTGTTACTGGTGATATCGAATGTACCAATGGTGTCATTCATATTATCGACGCCGTATTGATGCCGGAATAGTCGCGATAAAATCCCCGTTCGGGGATTTTATCGTATCCATACTATTTCTTTATTTCGCTTCCACCAGGTGCGTTGTCGTTTGGCATACTGCCAAATTTCTTTTTCAAGTTCAGTAAGCATTGCGCTTTTTGTCATTTTCTTTTGTAATACATACGCACAGTACCGATATTCCAAGCCCAATTCTTCTAAACGCTTCCACGATACTCCTTGTTTGTGAAGCGAAATAACTTCATCTACCATGCCGGCTGCGATGCGCTTCTCCAAACGAACACGAATAGTTGATTTGAGTATTTCGTCCGGTAGATCAATACCGATATACAATGTTTTATATTTTGTAATTTGAGACACGCTTGGCACACTACCAAGTTTTTTTGCTATTTCTATTGCACGTATCAAACGAACAGGATTTTTAGTATCAATACTTTTTGCGCGTATTGGGTCGAGTTTGTTGAGCATTGTATAAAGCTGTGTGGTGGTTTTGGTTGCAAGATGCGCCCGTAGTTTTTTATTTGGGGCAACTTCGGGCAGCAAAGTACCGGACAAAAGGGTATCAATGTATAAACCAGTTCCGCCACACACGATGGGTATGGCGTTGCGATGTCGGATATCTTCAATAGCTTTTGTCGCATCTTTTACAAAATCAGCAACTGAGTACCGATCTTTTGGGTTTGCGACATTGAGTAGGTGGTGTCGAATTCCGTGCATTTCAAGTTGTGTTATTTTACCCGATCCGATATCGAGTCCTGTGTATACTTGTCGCGAATCAGCTGAAATTATTTCCGCATCGTGCCCCATTTTTTTTAGACTACACGCCAAAGCCACAGCAAAATCAGATTTACCTACGGCGGTCGGACCAATAACAGCAATAATGACTTCGGGAGACATGTCCGCATTATACTCATTTCGTATCATTTGACACGTGCTGGTGTTCCATATATCCTCAGGCTAAACTCGTTTAAACTAAATAGCTATGAAAAAGATCAGAACTCTCCCCGCACTCCTGTTTGTTGTCCTTGTTTCATTTTCTGCATGTACTTTGACATCTTCCGAACCTCAAGTTCCTACATTTGTTCCAGACAATGCTTGCAATGAATTGACTGTAGTTTGCGAATTACAGAAAAATGTCATCGTGTACACGCCGATCGATGTCGATCCAGAAATGGTTGATGTTTATAATCACCCGATAGTGGCTAATAAAAATCAATGGTATGAATACGATGTTAAAAGTCGAACTTCAATTCCCGTTTGTTTCAATTTTCCTGGACAGGCAGATCAAGTATGGAGTGGAACAATGAATCGTATTAGTCCCGCGATGTTACAAAATCGTTGGCAAAATCTGATTGAAGTTGATACAACAAATCTAATTACAGGTAAAATTCCTGGCGTGTACACTGCCTGTATTATTTTATCTGGCAAAAATCGCATGACGTACGAAACACAAGGTGAGCTTGTTGTTGCAAAGATCAGCTATGCGTATTGAAACGTATCTGCATTGAAAAAAATGTTCTGCAAAAAATCCCCATATTCGGGGATTTTTTAATTTTGACCTCACCACGTGTGCCCAGGAGAAGACTTGAACTTCCATGAGATTGCTCTCGCTACGACCTGAACGTAGTGCGTCTACCAATTTCGCCACCTGGGCTCTTGTGCCGGAGAGAGGACTTGAACCTCCACGATGTTGCCACCAATCGATTTTGAGTCGATCGCGTCTACCATTCCGCCACTCCGGCATATAGCTACATATTACAGCAACGAATGCATACTACCAGTTTTTCAGATTTTTTTCTACCTTTTACTAGTAAGGAAAATTGTATATACTACCATCATGTCTACGCAGTCCAACTCAATTTTTTTCATCGAAGTCGATAAGATTGTTCCCAATCCATACCAACCACGTCGTGAATTCGAAGAAGCGCCACTTCGCGATCTTGCAGATTCGATCCGTCAGTACGGCCTATTGCAACCGCTCACCGTATCTCGCAATGAACGCGAAACAGAAACTGGCGGACTGGTTACAGAATACGAGCTCATAGCTGGCGAACGTCGTTTACGTGCTTCAAAACTTGCCGGTATCCGAGAAGTACCATGCCTCATCCGTGTCGGAGACAATCCGATGACAAAACTCGAGCTCGCAATTATTGAAAACGTACAGCGTGAAAACTTGAATGCAGTTGAACGTGCCCGAGCTTTCCACCGATTGTCCGAAGAGTTCAAATTCAACTTTGTGGAAATCGGAAAAAAAGTTGGTAAAAGCCGTGAATACGTTTCAAATACCGTGCGCATCCTCATGCTCCCACAAGATATTTTGAATGCACTATCCGAAGGCAAAATATCCGAAGGTCATACACGACCGCTTATGATGTTAAACGATCGTCCCGAAGAACAAATCGTTTTGTTTAAAGAAATTATGGTGAAGCGTATTTCTGTGCGGGAAGCCGAACGCATCGCCCGACGGATTGCTTTTGAAAAGGCACGTAAAAAGGAATTGCTCCCAGATCCGGAAATTATGGAAATGGAAGAGACACTCCAAGATGCGCTTGGTACACGCGTGCATATTGAGAAAAAAGATGTCGGTGGCAAAATCATGATCGACTATTTCTCGCCAGAAGATTTGCACCACATTTTAACGATGATTCAGCACGGACGCGAAAATGTTCCAGGAGCTCATGCCGTATCTGGGTCTGGTGCATTGCTTGAACGTTTTGTGGCTGCCAATCCCGACATTGTCACTATTGAAACTCAAGTTGCGGGCGCTGAAGTTCCATTTGAGCCAGTAGACGACCGCAATGAAGAAGAAATAAAACGAGATGAAGAAGCCAAAGAGTCTGATCTCTATAGTTTGAAAGATTTTTCAATCTAGTGCATGCATACTAAAAAAAGCACAGAAGAGATCTGTGCTTTTGCTGTGAGTGGTGTTTAGTTTAAACTTGGCTCAGTTACCATAACTGGATACCCTGTAGATTTTACACCCCGTGCTTTCATTTCTTTTAAGTCGTGCACTGTTCGTATAACAGTACCAACTTCCAGGTTATTTCCTTGAAATACATCTTTTTTAATAAAGTATCTTTTCTTGTCGGGGTGAATGGCTTCAATAACCATGTCCGCATCAATTATCGAAATTACTCGAAAGTTCAGACGCGGTAGATTGTTTGTGTAAGTCATTACCTCTCCACGATATGTGTTTATACCCGCGAGGTAGGCAATGAAGCAAGCAAAGCCTGCAAGGAATAACCAAAATGCTGTTGTCATAGATATGTTTTTAAGGGTTAGAATGAATTTCTTATTTATATAATAGCATATTTTATACAAAAAGTCAATACCCCTAAAAAAAGAAGTTTTTGCAGTACTTATTTTGTAGATTTAAATCTATTCCAAATATACTTGTTGAGTAGCGAATGATCGTCAACATATGTTCGGATGTGTTTACGTGCAACTGTCGTCTTGGCACAGTCAAGCCATTTGGATGTTGGATGTGCATCGCTCTTTGTCACGATTTCTACAATATCGTTTACGTGAAGTGATGAAGTGATCGGTACCATTTTGCCATTTACTTTAGCGGCAGATATATGGTTACCAATATCAGAATGGACTGCGTATCCAAAATCAATCGGGCAAGCACCATCGGGCAAATCGATCACGTCACCTTTAGGTGTAAATACGAAAATGCGATCTTTGAAAAAATCCATTCTCAAGTTTTGCATAAATTGCCCTGATTCATTGACGATGCGCGACAATTCGCGGAATTCATCTACCCAGGCATATTTGCCAGTTTTTTGATTTGTTTTGTCATTACTTTCAAATTCTTTATATGCAAAATGCGAGGCGATACCATATTCAGCAATACCGTGCATTTCAGGTGTACGAATTTGGATTTCAACAATACCGCCGTCGCCAGTAAAAATCGTTGTGTGAAGTGATTGGTAGCCATTGAGTTTAGGAAGCGCTATATAGTCCTTGATACGATCTGGTACGGGTTTCCAAAGCATGTGAACAAGTCCGAGAGTTCGGTAGCAGTCTTCAATGTTTGGTAAGATCACCCGCAATGCCATAATGTCATATATTTTATCCGGATCATGTTTATACCGCTGGAGTTTTTTCCATAACGAATACTTGTGCTTGATCCGGTGACTCATCTTTATCGTGTGTATATGTTGTCGCGTGAGTTCGCGTTCAAGCGAAGACTGCACAGCAGAAATATTTTGTTCAGAAACAGTTTTCTTTTCATTTAAAAAAGTTTCGATTTCGGCATACTCTTTTGGGTATGCATAAGGGAATGCGGCGTCTTCAAGTTCGCCTTTGAGCTTACCGATACCGAGACGGTGGGCAAGTGGAGCATATATTTCGATTGATTCAAGTGCAATACGACGCTGCTTTTCTGGATTAACAAATTCTAGAGTTTGCAAATTGTGGAGACGGTCAGCGAGCTTGATCATGAGTACGCGAAAATCCGATGCCATGGCGACAAAGAATTTGCGTAGCGATTCGGCGTGACGTTCACGACCGCGGTATTTAACTTTACCAAGTTTGGTAACACCTTCGACAAGAAAAAAAATATCGTCACCGAATGCCTCTTTGATTTCAGATTCAGTGGCTTTGCCGTCTTCGATGGTGTCGTGTAGAAGTCCCGCAGCTATGGTTGTCGCATCCATGCCATACCGCGCCAAGTTTTTAGCAGTAGCAACGACATGATTGAAGTACGGTTCACCAGATGCACGCTTCTGACCCTCGTGAGCTTTCTCCGAAAAATCATATGCCTTATTTATAAGCGCAATATCTGCCTCGCTCGGGGCGTAGTTGTCGATAAGCGTAATAATAGCATTGGGATTGCTAGGAGATTCCATCTAATCATTATTACACAGAGGGACTATTCGGACTATTGACAAAATACTATTTTCAGGTAGAATAAGATAAACAAATAAAACTCTCTACAATGGAAAAAGAAAATAAACAGCGAGCATGGATACATACACTTATGGTGCTCGTCCTGAGCATATTACTGTGTTGCACTCACTTTGCCCGAGGTCAGTCTTCGGATAGCGGTGGCAATACTGGAGATGAAAGCTCGTATACGCCTATGGGAAACAATGCTTTCACGTACGATATATTTGCTTCTGAATCTTTTGGGGACCATAAAGTCACCAGACAGACAGTCAATTGGGGTGGCAACTTTGTACGCTATC
>CALRFB010000024.1 GCA_943356455.1 Candidatus Nomurabacteria bacterium
CACCCCCCATTCCTCCCATGCCACCTCCAAAAAAATCTGAAAAAATATCACCGAGATCTCCGAAATCAAATTGCTGGCCCTGTGCGCCCGAAAAATCGAAACCGCCGAAACCTTGACCGCCGAAACCGCCAAAGCCACCAGCGCCCGGTCCACCGGCACCGTCAAATGTTTGTCCGTACGTATCGTATTGTGCTCGCTTGGTGTCGTCTGAAAGAGTTTGGTAAGCTTCGTTTACCTCTTTAAACTTATCGGCATTGCCGTCTTTTTTATCGGGATGGTATTTATGCGCCATCTTATGGAAGGCTTTTTTGATTTCTTCTTTTGAGGCGCCTTTGGCAACGCCGAGTGTCTCGTAATAGTCTTTTTTCATATGATATATCCGTTTAGTTGTCCAAATATAGCACATGATACGTCGTTTACACCAGTAAATATGGTTCTGATTATGGAAGAGTCTGTGGTGTGGTAAAATTGCCCTATGACAACACTTTGGATCATTATTGGGGTTTTAGTCGGTATACTTCTGGCTGTGCTTTTATTGCGTAAAAATCAAACACCGGGCCAAGATGCTGGCGGTTTATCACTTTTACTCGAACAAATCAACGACCTCCGCCGCACCATGGATACCCGTCTTGGCGACAACGAACGTTCTGTCCGCGAAAGCATGATGCACCAAAGCAAAGAGTCCCGCTCTATCATTACCGACATTACCGAACGACTCACCCGACTCGATGAAACAAATAAACAAGTTGTGTCGTTTGCTGACCAGCTCGACGAACTACAGAATATTTTAAAAAATCCAAAGCAACGCGGTATTTTAGGTGAATACTACCTGGAAACGCTGTTGAAAAATATTTTACCGCCTGGTTCGTATAAAATGCAGTATCCATTTAAAGATGGCTTAATTGTGGACTGCGTTATCCACGTCAAAGATAAAATAATTCCAGTCGATTCGAAATTCTCTCTCGAAAACTACAATCGCGTCGTTGAAGCCCGTGACCCATCCGAACGTGATCGTTTGGAAAAATTGTTCGTAAATGATTTGAAGAATCGCATAGCAGAAACATCAAAATATGTAAAACCAGACGAAGGCACGATGGATTTTGCATTTATGTTCATTCCGCACGAAGCTATCTACTATGATCTTATCATCAATAAAATCGGAGGGCTGACCGAAGGTGACGACAATCAGAGTCTGATTGAACGTGCGGCGTCTAAATACAAAGTGATTATTGTGTCACCAACTTCTTTTCTGGCATATTTGCAAACTGTATTACAAGGCTTACGCGCACTCCAGATCGAAGAAACTGCCAAAGATATTATCAAGCGTGTCGAAGAGCTCGGTCGTCATTTGAAGAGCTATGAGGATTACCACAATAAACTCGGCAATGCCCTCGGTACAGTCGTAAATCACTACAATAATTCTGGGAAGGAATTAAAAAAAGTCGATAAAGACGTCATGCGCATCACGAGCGAAGCTCCCGGTATTTCGCCCGAACTCATCGAGAAAGCATTGTTGGAAGATTAGAAAAAGCCCCAGTAAGGGGCTTTTTAAATTAATCCAAGGACAATTGAAGGCAAACCAAGATCTGCTATTCAGATGAAGCAAGTTTTTTGACTACAACACCAGCTGAATGAAGGCTCGAGTTGAAATGTACATTGGTGTCATAGAACGCTGCGTGTTTTTGTTCGTACACTTCCGAAGGCATGCATGCATACGTAACCGCATCATCAAATGCTTCCTGGAGTGAATCGTGCATACCGACAAAATCTGACATATGTTTGTACTTTTTCTGATAGTAGTCTCTACCGTCAAACTCTGGATGCATGTAGACAGTGAGTTTGGCGTGTAAAAACATGTGGTGGTGCAATAGCGTCGCAAATCGATCAGACGTCTCCCTGATAAAATCTAGTTCGTACTCCCCTTCGTGTTTTTCTCCGAGCTGTAGAGCTGAGAATCGATCATTGTCTGAAGCTATGTGACGTAGTGCCAGTCTGACTTTATTTTGGAATTCGTCTTCAAGCAAAGGGGTCATCTCGTGTCGTTCCGGCTTTTCCAAATAAATGAAATTAATCTTTTGGGCGTGCTCTTTGGCCCAGGCTTGCACGTTTTTGAAATCTTCGGACTGACCGTGTCCTGTACCAATGATAAACACATTGGGTAGTTGCTCGCTGATAGCAAGTAATGTCTGACGGTTGTGCATAGTCTTTTATTTTTAAGTGTTTGATTTTTAGGGAACTTCCGAAAACTATAGCATACCAATGCCAAATCTCAATAACTCTTGATATAAGCGCTTTTTCAATGTACTATTTCGCACATGGCCCTATCGTCTAACGGTTAGGACAGCGGGTTCTCAATCCGCTAATCGGAGTTCGATTCTCCGTAGGGTCACCAAGTGAAACTCGTGGTCACAGCACAGCTCTAGTATTTCCCACAAACTAAAACACATCGCACACCCCGGAAACACACGCCAGTTCTTTTTTGAGTTCGGTCTCATCTTCTCGCTCATAGGTAACAATCTTTGAGAAATCCAAATCACCGAGACGTTTTTTCATTTCTTGGTATTTTTCTTTGGTAATTTCTTCGTACGGTGCGAGCTGATAGACATGGTTTGACCGTGGCAAGAAGGACAGTCCGCCGACTAGTTCCCAGTTTTCATAGATCCAATTGGCGACAGCGAGCCACTCATTATCTCCCACCGAAATAGTAACTGAGGGATTGTGTTCGGTATAATGTTTTTTGACGATTTTCCAATGCTCTAACTGAGCAATAGCATCTACGTCGTCTTTGCAAATTGCGCCGTCTGGTGATTTCACTGGAAACTCTAATACGTAGGTAGAAGCATTATCCATCGATTGACCAACTTCTGGAAAATACGGAACTCCTTGATCTTTGAGCATCTTAAACAATGTGTCTGTTGCGGAAATACGAACACGTCGAATGTAATACGGTGCATGACGTGGGTGCATTCCGGAAGCACAATCAACAGTTTGCGAAGCAGTACCTGAAGGCTTAACGCAAGTAACACATGTTGATTGATTGACCTCAAAACGCTTTGCGAATTTTTTATTTACTTCAATAGAGTATTTTCGTAATTTTTCTAAAACAGCTGGGTTGCGAACCAAGGCAGAGTCCCATTGTCCAGTTATTGAAACACCGAGCAATCTTTCTTTTTCGCAATTCTTTTTCCATTCTTTTGACAAATATGGGAAATACGTAAGTGTAGATTGGTATGTACCAAGTATCGTTGCAATGCGAATTTTATTCATCAACGTCTCTTCGGTGTCTTCGGCTCGCGCACCTACTTCAGATAAGTTACACAACTGTTTCGATTGCAAAATAATTTCTCCGCAAGGATTCGTGCCCCACGCTGGGTAGCTTCCCTCTTTAAATTGTGCGAGACGGCGCTTGGGCAATGTCTCAGAAAGTCCACCGCGGTTGAAAATGCCGCGTTCACCGCTGCCGGATTTTACCAAAGCAATCCATTCATCCATAAATTCTGTTGTTTCTGGTTTAGTAGTATAGACTGCGGAATTATTTGCTAACATGCGTTGGCCTTCGGCAATGTAAAACTGACCTTTTTTGGAATCACGAATCGCTTCATCGTCCAAGTCTGAAAGTGAAATCATGGCCGATCGTCTGACGCCACCTGAAACAACACAGTCACCTATTTTACACATGATGTCATGTGCATCAAGGTTGGATAAACGACGACCCTGACGACGCAAAATGCGTTCACGGGTGAAATCGAGTAAGGCACGGAGCGGATCTGGTCCGGAGCTTTTACCACCCATAGTTTTGAGTCGGGCTCCTGCGGGACGAAGAAGTGAGTAATCAAAAACGATGTCTTCACCTTCGTACCACGTTTTGAGCCCAAGCGAGAGTGCATCTGCCCAACCTTCTTTGTTGTCTGGAATTATATGCGTTTTTGCTGGCTTGCCTTTCTGCTTCTGAATTTGTGGAAGGGCTTGAATATTTTCACTTTCTGCCGACCAACCGACACCTGTACCACACATAGATATGTACATTATTTCAGCAAAATCCTGAAAGCATCGTGGAGCTATGAATGAACAGTTGTATGCGCAAATATTTGTTTTTCGAGATGCTTTGCCGGAAAACTGGAGCAATCGCATGGAAGGTAATGCTTCTTGGCGTAAAATATAGTCGCGAATTTCCGAATACTCATTGTCGGAAAGTTTCTTGCCAAGATTTTCGCGCATAAAATCAACATAACGATCGATCGTTTCGATCCATGTTTCGCGGCGGTCTTGTTCTGGAATCCACTTGGCGTACGTGCGATAGTAAATAAATTCGGCAAGTGAATTTCGGAAATACTTTTTACTTTCCTTCACAAGGTCTTTGACTTTTTCCGGAACAAAACCAACTTTTTGTCTCGCTACGAATCTTTCTTGGCGATACAAAATGTAAGCCTTGGCAGTAGCAAGATAGCCTGAAGCAATAAGCTCGTTTTCAACAATATCTTGTATAACCTCAACCTGAGGAATGAAAACTTTAAGTTTCTTTTCGTTTTTTAGTGCCAAAAGCGCGTCGAGCACTTTTACCATCATTTCTTCAGCAGAACCTTCCGCACCCTCTTTAACAGAATCCATGGCTCGACTAATAGCTCGAGTGATACGCTTTTCATCGAATGGCACAATCATGCCGTCTCGTTTCTGTATTTTCTGTAGTAGCGAGTATTTTTTTGTTTTTAAAAGATTCTTCATGCTCTTTTGGGGGCAACTAAATTGATAATGGAATCATTTTCTAATTTTTTATTTGCAACTACATAACGATGAAGTGCTGGCGAAAGAATAATGGCAAAGCCAACATTGCCGAGGAGGTGCATGCCAGTAAATGGTAATTGTCCGACAAGTGCTTGCGTAAATGGCTGGTGGTAGAAAAGTGGGCCAATCGAAAGACCGGTCACAATATCGAAAGCCAGTGTT
The DNA here is from genome assembly GCA_943356455.1 of Candidatus Nomurabacteria bacterium. Taxonomy (GTDB): domain Bacteria; phylum Patescibacteriota; class Minisyncoccia; order Phycocordibacterales; family UBA9973; genus JAGOSA01. The sequence continues at coordinate 4,945 of CALRFB010000024.1, forward strand.
CCCATAATCGCGAACGTTGCATAATTCCAAGCACTATTTTTTTTATTTTTCAAATAGAGTCCTGCCCATATACCCAAGAGTCCGTACGAACAAGCTGTTATCCAAGTCCACAAACCAACTTTTGAAACAATCAGATCTAGAAGCACTATACTCAAAAATGCGAAAGTGAATCCGGCGATCTTACCGTAAGCTTTCCCAAACGGCATTTGAGTAGCGAGAATTGGTTCAATATTCGGGGGACGAAATGGAATAAGACGTACAAGCAAACAGACAACAAAGGCGACGACAAATTTGAACCAATTCCTTTTATACTCAATCATACGTGATATGTAATTTAGTAATATTTACAAGTATACTCCGCTAAAATATGTCGGGGTTAAAACAGTGGAAAAACCCCTAAATCTTGGTATTGCCGATTGCTTTATTTTCTGTTCTAACGTAAATGAATACCCAACAATTTTTTCCAAAACTTATATAAACCCCGTAAATACGGGGTTTTGGGCTTTTTTCTTTATTTTGTGTTTTTTTTATTTTCTTGCCAGTTTTTCTATGCGTGCAAGTTTTGCTAATTTTGTTTTGACATCGATACTCAGAAGTGTTTGGCCTCCGAGTTGTTTTACTAATGAACGTCGTGTTTTGTTGGGGTAGCCGGCAATAATTTTTTTAATAATTTCAATGCTTTTTTGTTGAGCCATTCCTGTGTGGAATAATGAAACAAAAGCTTGCTCAACGACCAGCAGAGTCTTTTGCTGACCTTTGAATTTGGGTTTTTTAGTTTTAGTCATAGCGTACGTTTTAAGTTACAAACATTCTATCAGCTAATTTATTTTTGTCAATAGTGACTCAAAACACTACTTCTTTCTCAACCACTCCTTCTCCTGCCTCACGAGCAGCCTCGGTGCGAGTTCTGGATGGGCCATAATTTTCTTTACCACACGCTCCATGCGTATTGCCTGTGAGCCTTTGACTAAAACTATATCCCCTTTTCCTAATTTATCTTTGAGATAGTCCCCCGCCTCATTGGCATTTGCCACATGACGCATAGCATTTTTTTTCATGCCTGCTTCATATGCAGCAGCACTGACAAATTTCGCTCGAATACCCACAGTCAGCAACATGTCGGCTGCCTCAGCAACCTTGGCTCCGGCACGACGGTGCGCATCCTCGGTAAATTTGCCAAGCTCGAGCATGTCACCAATAACAGCAATTTTACGACCACTTGTTTTCATGCTACCTAAAATATCTATTGCAGACTCCATGGGCTGAGGAGAGGCATTGTATGTATCGTCGATGATATACGTGCCTTCTATGCCATCTATAAGACGCATACGGCCATTTGGGACTTCGTATGCTTCAAGCGCCTTGGCGGCTTTCGTCATATCGAATTTTTCAGCATAAGCAACCGAAAGAGCAGCGATTGCAGCGTACATGTGATTTTTACCAAAAACCCAATGCATATTTACAGGCATACTTGCACTACCAAAATTGACTCGGAATGAAATACCGTCCGGAACACCAGTTTGTTTGTTGTAGTGGATTGCCAGGTGTGAAGACTTGAGAGTTGATCCGTCGCCTTCGCCGTACGTCAACACCTGCTTGTCAGTCAACGTATGCATATCATACGAAAGCGGGTCGTCAGCATTTAAAAGGAGTGTGCCATTTTTAGTCAGATTTTTTATTAGAGAGGCTTTTTCAGTCACGAGTTGCTGAAGTGATTCGTAAAATTCTATGTGTGGTGGCGTGCTGCCAATCGCAGTAATGATAACGCAGTCAGCCTTGAGCCAGCCGGCAGCCGCCTCGATATCCCCTGGTTTTCGTGCACCGACTTCGAGTACAAGCCACTCGGGATACGATGCACTTTTTCTGACTAGAAGCATGATGCCTTTGATTACATTTGTAACCCAAAGTAACGGACTACGCCAACCACTTTCTAAACCTAAAATAGAGAGTGGGATCCCAAAATCACTATTGTAACTTTTTTCTGATTTACGAACGTGAGCAAATTGTGATACGACAGCAAATACCGCATCTTTAGTAGATGTCTTACCAATGGCACCGGTTATGAGAATGACTTTCGGTTTGTACTTTTTTAAAACTGCTTTGGCTTCTGTGCGGAGTATCCAAAGTATCGCATTTTTAAATAGTGAGTTCATGTAAGCTATCTGTCCGGTGGGACGTTGTAGTAGTTAAGTAAAAATTTAGCTGTAGCAAAAAATGGATCGATCAGCGTTTGAGATGCGTAGTCTACCTTCTGTGGATCTCTCAAGAATAGAAAGACCAAGAATTTCGGATTGGTTGCTGGAAAGAAACCAAAGAACGAGTGCAGGTACTTATTACTATAGTATCCCCCTCCGCTCTCTTTGGCAATTTGGGCTGTACCTGTTTTCCCAGCTATGGTGTAATGTTCCATTTTATGTACGCCTCCTCCCATGGCATCATCAACAATATGGGTCATCATTTTCGCAACAGTTGTCGCAGATTCGGGGCGTAAAACCTGCACAGGATCTGCAACTGAAGCAGCTTTGGTAATACCACTTTGAAGAACAATTTTTGAAACTATATGCGGTGTCACCATAGCACCACCATTTGCTATCGCTGAAAAAGCTCGGACAGCTTCAACTGGCGTAAGGGCGATACCTTGACCGAAGGCTGCGTTCGCAAGTTCAACGTCATTGTTATGTGTGAGGTTACTTACAAGACCTGAAGTTTCATTTGGTAAATCAATACCTGTGCGTTCACCGATTTTATAATTCTTCATGTATGTACTAAATGCGCTGTTACCCATTTTTTGTTCAACAAAAACCATACCAGTATTGAGTGATTGATCGAGTACATCTTGCATGCTGGTATTTGCACCACGACCCTTACGGTCAAAGTTATTTATCGTACGATCTCGAACATCAACAAAACCGTGGTCAAAATACGTCGTTTGCGGAGTAATAGCACCAGCATCTACTGCAGCGCCCATAACAAGGGGCTTGATAACCGATCCGAATTCGTAAACGTTTTCAACAAATGGATTGCTAAATTCTCGTGGATTTTCAACAGTAGAGAAATCGTTAAGGTTGAAACCTGGGGTTTTCCCCATAGCATATATCTCGCCTGTTTTTGGATTCATAATGATGCCACCTGCCATTTCTGCATTCCACTTTTTGGCAACTGCTGCTAATTGTGTTTCCAGCTCAGCCTGGACAGCAGGTTCGATGGTTGTGACAACATCACCTTCGTCGGCAGTGTTATCAAAACTACTTTGAATATTAGAAAAAATCTCAGCAAAAAAATTTACGTACTGACCATTTGCCGTACGGGAAAGTGTATCGTTGTAATACCTCTCGAGTCCGTAGCGGCCAGAAAGTTCATCACCCTTGTAGGCAACAAAACCAATAGTTTGGGCAGCC
>CALRFB010000025.1 GCA_943356455.1 Candidatus Nomurabacteria bacterium
GGTGTATTCGAGCTAATTTTATATTTTGGCAAATAGGGTAGCGCGTTCACCGAATGCATCCATGGCTCAAGTTTTTATAAGAGCTTCCAGTGATTTTTTATTGATATTTTTATGGTGCACTCTATCGAGAAAGTCGCCGATCGATTTGAACGGACCGCGAACTTTGCGTTCTTCGATAATTGCGTCGGAAATGTCAGTACCAAGATTTTTTATCGTATACAATCCAAAGCGGATAACTCCACCTGTGCCGTCATTGTCTCCAGAATTAATAACCGTAAAACCACCGAAACTTTCATTGATATCTGGTGGTAAAACTTCAACATGCATATTTTTACATTCAGCAATGATATCAGCGACTTTTTCGACATCGCCCGATTCCGCTGTCATGATCGCAGTCATGTATTCAACAGGGAAATTGGCTTTCATATATGCCGTCTGGTACGAAACGCGTCCGTACGAAGCGGCGTGAGCTTTGTTGAAACCGTATGCAGCAAAAGGTTCGATCAAGAGCCAGAGTTGTTGAGCTTTTTCTTTAGTCATACCTTTTTCAACGAAGCCTTTGAGAAGTTTTTCTTTTTGAGCTTCCATTTCTGCAGGTATTTTTTTACCCATGGCTTTACGGAGTTTGTCTGCTTCCAACCAGGTGTAGCCGGCGAGTTTGATTGCAATCATCATGACATCGTCCTGATAGGTGATAACGCCGTATGATGCATCGAGAATATCTTTCATTCGTGGATCGAGGTAACGAACCAGAGCCGGGTTGTGTTTACCTGAAATGTACTCTGGAATAGCTTCCATCGGACCAGGACGATAGAGTGCAACCATCGCATTGATGTCGTGAATAGTAGATGGTTTAAGTTCTTTGAGGTATCGCGTCATGCCAGAGCCGTTGAGCTGAAACAAGCCTTCAGTTTGACCACGTGCCAAGAGTGCAAAAGTTCTTTTGTCATCGAGCGGAATAGTTTCCAAATCGATGTGCACACCATGACGTTGTGCTACAAGTTCTACGGCTTCCGCAAGAATAGAAAGGTTGCGAATACCGAGAAAGTCGAATTTGGTGAGACCAACACCGTCTTCACCTACGGTGTACATGTCGTATTGGGTGATGAGTTTGCCGCCTTTCGGATCGAATTGTAGTGGTACGTATTCAACAAGTGGTCGTGGAGCTATGACAACACCAGCAGCGTGCACCGAAATGTGTCGGACGCCACCTTCTATTTTTTTGGCCAAATCAATGATACGTTTTGTGTCAGCTTCGTTTGTATAAGCTTTTTTTAATTCTGGTTCGAGTTCCATTGCGTGGTCAATAGTCATCGGAGTACCCTGTGCACCCATAGGAATCATTTTTGAAAGACGATCTCCTATGTCGTAAGGATAGCCGAGAGCCCTTGCGACATCGCGAACAGCACCACGCGCCATCATCGTTCCAAATGTACCGATCTGTGCGACTTTATCAGCGCCGTATTTTTGTTTGGCGTATTCGATCATTTCATCTCGACGGTTATCGGCAAAGTCCATATCGATATCGGGAGCTGATGGACGTTCGGGGTTGAGAAAACGTTCAAAAGGTAAATGGTATTCGAGGGGATTCACCGATGTAATACCGAGTGTGTATGTTGTTATAGATCCAGCGACAGATCCTCGGATGTTTGTCAAAATTTTATTTTCGTGAGCAAAACGTAGTAGGTCTTCTACAACAAGGAAGTAGTGAGCATAACCTTTCATCTTGATGACGGAAAGTTCGTAGTCGAGGCGCTCAATAGCCTTGGTGTCGTTAGATAAACCACGTCGTTCAAGTCCTTGGTATGCGGCATCATGAAGCATGTCGTCGGCGGTTTTGCCGGGTTCAAGTGGAAATTCTGGAAAGACGAATTTGCCGAGTACGAGGTCGAGCTCGCACATGTCAGCAACTTTCGATGTATTTTCAACAGCCCCAGGAATACCCTCAAAAAGTTTTATAGCTTCTTCTGTATTGATGAGATGATAGTCGCCATCTTTCATCGACATGCCACCATTGCCACGAGCGTCTACCCCTGTATTTATTCGTAGTAGTGCTTCGTGTGCATCTTGGTCATCGTGCATGAGATAGTGTGAGTCGTGAGTGCCAACAATCGGAATATTAAATTCTTCATGAAGTTTAATGATGCCATTTTTCCAATTTTCCCAACCAGGAACTTCCTGGTGAGCCATGATTTCTAGAAAGAAATTGTCTTTTCCAAATATTTCTTGGTATTCACGGACGAGTTCGCGACCACGTTCGATATTGTTCTCACGCAAAGCTTGGCCCATTTCAGAAGCAGGGCAACCGGAAAGACAAATAATTCCTTCGCTATTTTCTCGAAGTATTTCTTTATCCATGCGAGGTTTATAGTAAAAGCCTTCGAGATGAGCAAGTGTGGTGAGTTTTATCAGATTCCGGTATCCAGTTTCGTTTTTTGCAAAAAGGGTGATGTGATTGCGTTTGCTGTCGAGTCCAGATTCCTTGTCTTTGCGATTGCGAGCAGCGAGGTAGCCTTCGACGCCCAGTATGGGTTTGAGACCAGCTTTTTTGGCTTCCATGTAGAAGTCGATTGCACCATACATAGCACCATGGTCGGTGAGAGCGAGTGCAGGCATGCCGTATTTGACTGCAGTTTTAACAAGGTCAGAAACTTTCGACAGACCGTCGAGTAGGGAATAATGAGAGTGTGTATGGAGATGCACGAAACGAACATCTTTTTTTGTGTTTGTTTCAGCCATAAGCGACCTATTATACCAGTGGCAACCACCTTTTGACAAAAATGTATATTATTTTGCTATTATGGGGGCATGATTATCGGTATAGACGAAGTTGGACGTGGACCACTCGCTGGGCCGGTTTGTGTTGCGGCGTTTTTTATATATGAACCTCGAGATTTTAAACGTCTGGTACGTGCGACGGCGCGAAAAATTGATGCTCCACTCAAGGATTCAAAAAAACTACATAAATCTCGTCGTGAAGCTTGGTCGAATGTGGCACATCAGTGGCGTCGAGAAGGGAAATGTGATTTTGCTATTTGTTATGTGCATGCGGGAACTATCGATCGTATCGGTATTGCGCCCTCGATAGCGCGCGCACTTCGAAACACACTTTCGCGCCTCGGGCGCACCCATCCCCACATTTCTTTCGCCTCCACTGTCACCATTCTCCTCGACGGTGGACTCAAAGCTCCGATGCAATATAAAAAACAAGAAACGATTGTCAGGGGTGACGAAAAGGAAATTGCCATATCCCTTGCCTCCATTGTTGCCAAAGTGCACCGAGATGCCTATATGACCAAATTATCAAAAAAACATCCAGAGTATGGTTTTGAAAAACATGCCGGCTACGGTACCAAAGCCCATTATGCTGCTATTAAAAAATATGGCTCAACCAGCCATCATAGAAAGACGTTTCTTGACTAAACGCCTTTTTATTGCTATAATTTTAATCACGTTCTAAATTCAGTTCATTTAAAAAACCAAAAAAACAAAAAAGTCTATGGCAAACAAAAGAGGAGTTGCAAGTGCAATTCACAGAAATCCGGCACCTGTTCCGGCAAGTAAAACAGGAGTAACAACCGAAGTAAAAACTTCAACTACGAGTCCGTATTTTGAAAGGATACTTTCTCGTCTGAAACCCGTAGTATATACACCACCGGCATATGACGCAGATGGTATTAAAAAAGTTATCGATGCATTCAACTGGCAATCAACCGGAAAGCCAACTGAAAAAGTACTGATCGAAATGCACAGCAGAAGTACAGCAGGTACACTATTACGACATGGTCTTGAAAATAACAATGACTTTTACTTGTATGTAGTGCCACCGGCATACGATGCTGAAAATTTGAAAAAACACCTCGAAGAAGAAAGTAAACAGAAGGCCGAACACATTGTTGTGGCTTCACTCAATTCACTTTTATTTCTCGATGCAGTACTCAATGTACCGGAAGTCAAACCAACAACAGCTCGTGTAGTAACATCGCACGACGCACACCATCTTTGTGTTGACTCAAAACTAGAATCAACATTACTCATTGAGAACAAAGATCTCTTTAGGCCAAAGATGAAAATTCATGCAATCAGACCAGATGCACTCAACATTCCTCGCTTTGTGCAAAGACACAGAAAAGAGATGCACATCTTGGTATTGTCACGGAGAAATTTCTCAGCGACAAATTAAGCGATTTTTAGATCAGTAACGACTATCTATTCGTTTTAAAAAAGTAGAACGTGTCAAAATCCCTCAGAAGTGGGGGATTTTTTACTGCCTGATCTGCCCTTGACTACATATACATATTTTGGTATAATACAATAAACGAAAAAAACTCTCTACAAATGAAAAAAAGACATAGAATACTAGGCTTTTTAGCCATTCTTCTGGTACTTGCCGGATGCAGTTCCACGAAAAAAACTACGAAAAATGGTTCCTCTACAACGTCCTCTGGCGTTGCAAAGAGCGAGTGGGTTGATCTTACGGGTCAATTTATTAAAAACCCCAAGCATCCTTGGACACGAGACATGATGAAACTTGGTCAATATAAGATTGAAGGAACTATTACACTTTTCTGTGTAGATAGTTTATCAAATCAGTATGTTGATCAAAGTGGATCATTCATAATTCAGGACGCTATTACACCGAAAACGTATTCGATAAAATCGGGCACGCTCGGTGTACTCGACACTATCGTTGGAGGAACGTTTTGGTTCCGATTTGACGATGGAGGCACATTCCGTTGGTTGTCGTTCATTCGATACAGCGATGACTGTTTTCATTTTGCACCAGGCAATGCAACAGTTAAAATCGACGGCAAGTCGTATTCGTACTATCCGACGAGTCAAGCAGCTCGTATAAAAATACGAGTGATAAGTACTGGTTCTCACAACCAAGGCGAAGACGCGGTTGCTCCAGGGGTAGTTATCGGAAGCGGATCAAGTGGATCTGATGGAAGTTCCGGACAAGGGAATCAGGGCAACGATCCGTTCGGTGCTCCAAACCCAAACAACGGGCAATATCCGAACGCACCATCGCAGCAGTATGCGCCCGCTCAACAAAATGCTCCGGCACAAGGCACGCAGCCTCCACCGGCTCAGCCAAAAAAGTCAGGTATCCCAGGCATGGGAGCACCTAAAAAGTAACCAAGTTAACGCTTGTAAACCCGCCAAAATATGGCGGGTTTTCTTATGGAAGATAAAGTGGCCAGTCCTTGACTTTTTTAAAAAATGGGTTTATAATTGACCCGGAACAGTATATTAAATAAAACAAACTTAACGTGCCTGAGACCGCAAACGTAAAAAACTACACATCGTGATTCGATCTATGCCATAGAGAAAGATTAGGATTGCAAGAAACTATGTTTGTTTATGACTAAACCAGCACGTCTTATCCTTCCGAATTCGGGAGGATATTTTTTTGCGTCAATTATTTTTTAGTTTGACGAAGTATACTCAACAACTTTCCTGCTTCACGTTCGACTTTGTCGGCTTTGCGGAGACGTGAGATAGTGCGCGACGGAGCGATGGGGGTGTGTGGCATGTCGTCGATTTTGGCGCCGAGGTCGTACAGATCGTCATCACCAAACAACCAGTCGTATCTATGTTGTGAAAGTGCAAATGGTTTTTGTGAATATGCTCGCATTGTTTTGATTCCCGAATCAAGGAAATATTCATGAAAATACGATAGAGCAACTTCACGCATTGTTTTGTATATCGGATCTCGATATCGGAGCACGCTGTGGTGCGTCGATGACAGTGCTCCGTACAAACCATCGCGTTTGAAAAGTGCAACGCCGTGGTCGCTGTCGTCGCTTGTTGTTTGGAGGTCGAGGAGGAGGGGAGTTTCATTGTGATACCATAGTATTGCGGCGGCCACGAGTGCGCCTTCGAGGCAATGGACGCGTCCGGCTGCAATAGAACTCCTCACGGATTGGACCGAATCTTCAGCATTGTATGGTAGTGAGTTGAGATAGTCTTGGATTTTTTCGGGCGTTGTGAGTCGTTCAAAAATACGACGCTCTGTTTTGGTGAGTAGGTCTTTGGGAAATCGTTTTCCTACTCTGAGATTGCGGCCAGTATTCATATATGCATTATATGGTATCCTATGAGGTATGCAAAAAAAATTTACTGTAAAGCGTGGTGTAAACGGTCTCGGACTTTTTTCAAACATTCCATATAAAAAGGGCGACAAAATCATCGAATACGTTGGTGAGAAAATTACCCCCGCAGAAGCTGATCGACGAGGCGGAAAATACTTATTTGAAGTAGATAAAAAACTTACCGTAGACGGCAAGTCTAGAACGAACATCGCTCGCTATATCAATCACTCATGTATTCCAAATGCTGAAGCTGAAATCGATGGTAAACAGATTTTTATTTATGCTAAAAAAGCCATCCAGCCAGGAGATGAAATACTCTACAACTACGGCAAGGAATACTTTGAAGAATATATCAAACCTAAAGGTTGTCGTTGCGACAAATGTACCGGCAAGATCGTTAAAAAGATCAAATAAGCACCCACAAGGGTGTTTTTTTGTGGTATTGATTACTTTGGTGTTTGTGATATAATAATAAAAAATTAAATATAGTACTATGGCACTCGAATTAGAACAAGGTTTAACCACGGCAAAAACTGCCTATTTTAAAACACTGCTTGAGCACAAAGACTATACCTACAGCGATGTATTGGTAAAAGCCGAAGAGTTCGCAGGAGTAATCAACCGACCACACTTTGCCAATATTGTGGCAGAGAGTAGTAAAGCATTTCTCTATCAAGAATCTCAAATTCCTGATAAAGAATACACAAAACGTCGAAAAAAATTGAGCAAAGAATATTCGATAAGCATCAATCATTTCCCGAAAACAGTACACGATAAAGTGTTACCCAAGGTATTGTACGGCATGAAAATGCATGCAGAGAAAATCTTACTTCAGCAAGATATTCCCCATTCTGACGGTGTCGAAATACGCAAGTCCCTCGGACAATTTTATCAACTCCTCATTCAAACTGTTTGATTGAGTACCAATCCAAGTACAAGCCCCGTCACAACGGGGCTTTATTGTTTGTCTACGGCGATCTACGACCGACGTTGCTCACTTTTGTGTTGAGAGAATATGTACGTAAAAGCAGCACCAAAGTAAAAAACTTGTGCCGAAAAATATACCCAAAACATAATGGTGATGAGCGTTCCAGCCGCACCAAACGCCGAACTATCTACATAGTGTCCCAGATAGTAACCGATCAATGATTCACCGAGCAGAAACGTTAGTGCCGTTGCTGATGCACCGAGAGTAATATCTTGCCAAGGTAATTTTATTTTAGGGACGATGCGATATATCGCACCAAAGAATATAGTCACAAAGATAAACGACATAAGGGGTTCAACTGCTTGGGCGAGTGAAAATGCATTTGGGTAAATAATACGCAATTGATCGCTTAACGATTGTAAGATAACACTGCCAAGGATGGAAAAAATAAACAAGCACGACAAGATTACCATGAGTATGAGACTGGGTATGTGGCTTTTGAGATACATGCCGATCTGCTTGTAGCCACTTATTCTTTTTGGTTTCTGGTGTTCATCTGATGACCACATCCTGTTTACGGTAAATGCAAGCTCGCGAAAAACACCACCGGCACCGTATATCAAGATAATCAAACTTATCATTCCGGATACTATGCCAGCACTATGAAAACCACTTTGGGTAATGAGACTACTGACATACGTTGTAATATCAGTTCCAGCAACTGCTGAAATGTGATACAGCAAACGCCCTTCTACTAAGTCGCTTCGAAAAAGAAAACCTGCTATTGAAATTAAAACAATAAAAAGTGGAGCCATAGAAAAAATAGCATAATAGGAAATGGCTGCACTAGCGCGTGAGGGATTGCTGGTTCTCCAGAGCTCATACGTCTCGCGAAGTAGTGGGGTGATACGTTGCATATGAACAGTATACGTTAGTGATATAAAAAAAATCCCCCAGGGGGTGGATTGTT
>CALRFB010000026.1:0-3706 GCA_943356455.1 Candidatus Nomurabacteria bacterium
CCTTGGGTACCATACTCCACAATTCCTCGGTGACATGCGGCATAAACGGATGTAGGACAATGAGGCTGCGTCGAAGTAATTCCTGAAGGAGCCATGCACGCGATGCTTGTGCGACTTGGTCATCGCTTGCGAGTATCGGCTTGCTCTCTTCGATTAGTATATCAGCAAAATTCGCCCAGACATATTGGTATATACGTTCTGCGGCAATATGGAAATGAAAACCGTCGATTTCTTTCGTGACTTCAGTTAAAAATACATCATTTTCAGCAAGTATTTCTATATCTCTAGCGGAAAGTATTTCAGGTTTTACAATACTGCCTGTTCCAGTATTGGAAAGCACAAATCGAGTTATATTCCAGATTTTATTTGCAAAATTTTTATAGCCTTTGATCTTGTCGTATGAGATTTTTGTATCCAGTCCAGGAGAAGCGCCGACAAGTAACGCCATGCGACCAGCATCAGCGCCATAATCTCGTGCTACGTCTAGTGGATCAATGCCGTTGCCGAGCGATTTGCTCATCTTCTTACCGTCTGCAGCACGTACAGTACCGTTGAGGTACACCGTATGGAAGGGAATAGTTTCAAGTGCGTACCCAGTCATCATGATCATGCGGGCAACCCAAAAGAATAGGATTTCGTACCCAGTTTCAAGCACATCTGTTGGGTGGTAGATTTCAAAATCTGAAGTTTTGTTTGGCCAACCTAGTGTTGAGAATGTCCACAAAGCCGAAGAAAACCACGTATCTAGCGTGTCTTCATCCTGCATCCAACCATCGCCGTTTGGAGCTTCGGTGCCGGTAAAAATTTCCTCAGCATCGGTGCCGATGTTTTTATACCAGACTGGAATTCGGTGTCCATACCAGATTTGACGCGAAATGCACCAATCTCGAAGGTTGTCGATCCAGTGAAAGTACGTTTTATTGAAGTGGTCGGGGATTATCGTTATTGCATTTTTTGCAATTGGCTCACGCATAATATCTTTGAGTGATTTACCGCGTCCAGGAATTTCTTTATTTACATCGATAAACCATTGCAATTTCGGAAGTGGTTCGATGATACCGCCAGTGCGTTCCGCTGTACTTACGTTTTGTTTTACGTCCTCCTCTTTTTCGAGCAAGCCTTGGTTTCGAAGCCACGATACGATTTCTTCGCGCGCAACGGTTGTTTTTTTATTTAAAATGCGTTCGTCGCCGACGGTCATTTTGGCGTATTCATTTATAACTGGTTTTTTGGGAAGGTTGTGGCGCTCGGCGATGTCCCAGTCGGCCATGGAATGCGCAGGTGTGACGCCGAGCGCTCCTGTACCAAATTCTTTTTCAACAGTTTCATCAGCTACAATTTTAATCGATAGTGGTACACCACAAAAATCTGGTATTTCAAATGTTTGTCCTATGTACTCTGCGTAGCGTTCATCGTCCGGATGTACTGCCACTGCTGCATCACCAACTTTGGTTTCTGGACGAGTAGTTGAAATAGCAATCGGAAACAGTTTTCCGTCGGCACAAGTACCATATCGAAATGTATACATTTTTGCTGTGCGTTCTTCGTATACGATTTCATCGTCAGCAATAGTCGTTTGTCCTTTTGGATCCCAGTTCACAATACGCATACCACGGTAAATCAAACCATCGTCATACATTTTTTTGAACATTGTGCGCACGGCAAGTGTTCGTGTTTCGTCGAGCGTAAACGCTTCTCGTGACCAGTCGCAAGAAGATCCAAAAGCCCTGATCTGAGAAACAATTGTGTCATGACTATCTTTGGCAAATGTGTGTACACGGTCAAGAAAATCTTCACGTCCTAGATCATGCCTCGATACACCTTCTTTTTTTAGGATTTCTTTTTCAACTTTTGATTGTGTGGCAATGGCGGCATGGTCGGTTCCCGGTATCCACAATGTCCGATCACCGCGCATTCTGTGGAAACGAATCATTGTGTCTTGGATCGTCAACATATCGGCGTGACCCATGTGTAAAACACCAGTCACATTTGGTGGCGGCATAATGATTGTAAATGCCTTGGCGTCAGGTTGGGTGACACCTTCTTTAATGCATATATCAGGATTAAAAAAACCACTGTCTTCCCAGACTTTATATATCCGCGGCTCAGTTTCCGACGGGTTATATGGACTCATTAGTTTGTCAGGCACAGGGAATTGGGGCATAAGGCCTTTGTTTTCTTCAGACATAGGGCGAGTATAGCATTTTATGATTATTTAATGTAGAGTGTGATTTAAACGTACTTATTATGAAAAAAACCGAAACACCGCCAGAAATATCTCCTACAAAAATCCCTAACCTTGTCTTTGTAACGGCACTCAATGGAGCCGGGAAGAGTGCATTGGTCCACTACCTCAAAACCAATCTGGGTTTTGAGAAAAAAAGTGCTCGAAAATTTATCGACGCATCTACCAAAGCAGGTGAATTGAAAAATCGTCCCATGCTCGGTAATCAAGCAGATCATTTACGAGATACATTCGGATCAGACTACATTATTCGTTCTCTTGCAGAAGCAACGCGTTTCAAAGTCGATGCTGTCATTGAAAGTGTTAGAACTATGGGTGAAGTTGCATACATACAGAGACTCCAGGTAGAAACTAAAGGCATTCTCAATGTACTACTTGTTTCAGTTGAAGCCGATATCTATATCCGATATGAACGAATACGAAAGCGCGCATCTATCACGGACAATGTTTCTTTTGCTGTATTTCAAGAAGAAGAGGCCGCTGAGTCGTGTGGCAATAATCCATCTCGCATGAATATTCCACAATGTTGTTTACAGGCAGATATTACAATTATAAACAATGGAGCACTCGATGTTCTCAATCGAGAAATTAAAACCAAATTGATCCCTCATTTGTCCCTCGGTAGCGCATTCTAGTTGCAATGCTACAACGTAACAGTCAAATCACGCCCTATTTTTTAGGGCGTTTTTTATTGTTTCGGGGTCAGAGTATTCAAGCTCTGTGCCAGTTGAAAGACCTCGCCCCAAGCTCGCGATGCGGATGCTGTTTTCTGATGCATACGCTTCAAGTACTTTGCGGACATACTGATCGGTGAAATCACCGGACGGATTCATTGGGAAACCCAGAACCAATTCTTTTAAATCTGTGCGTTTTTTAAGTAAAAAAGTTTGAAGTTTATCTATGCGTGTATGACGAATATTTTTTTCATCAGCGATAGGAATTAGGCCACCGAGAACAAAGTACGTTCCTTGAAAACCACTTTTTTCAACAGCAATAATATCGGCATCTTTTTCAACAATCATGACCACGCTACGATCTCGGCTTCCAGATGCACAAATATCACACAGGTCATTGCCATCGGTTTGAAAAAAACGATAGCATTCACGACATTGAGTTACTTGCTTTGAAAGTGAAGTGATGCGTTCAGATAATGTGCGACGAAATTCCTCATTTCGCTCAATGAGGTAGTAGACGAAACGACGAGCTTGGCGTTCACCAATACCCGGGAAGCGTTTAAATAATTCTGCTAGCTCATCAATCGAATCTCTCATTGTCCTAGTATACAGATTTAGAATTCATCTAGCGAACTACCGGCATTTGCAGGAACAAACTCGCTCATCGTTGATTTTTCGATATCGAGGAATGTTGTTTTTGCGGAATCGAAGTAGAGGTCAATTTTCCCAACCGGACCATTGCGATGTTTTTCGATCAGGATTTCAGTAATGTTGGTGCGTTCTGATT
>CALRFB010000026.1:3716-7948 GCA_943356455.1 Candidatus Nomurabacteria bacterium
TGTCTTTAAAACGGTCTTCATTGTGAATAAACATAACGAGGTCGGCGTCCTGCTCGATGGAACCGGAGTCACGGAGGTCGGATAGGCGAGGACGGCCACCTCGGGCTTCGACGGCACGCGACAGCTGGGACAGTGCAATTACAGGAACGTCTAGTTCACGAGCCAAACTTTTGAGTGAGCGAGAAATTTCGGTAACTTGATTAACCATGGAATCGTAATTTTTATTTGTTGTCATGAGTTGAAGATAGTCAACGATGATTAAACCAAGTCCGTATTCTGCTTTCAGGCGGCGAGCAGCAGCACGCATTTTTGTAATATTGTTTCCAGCCTGGTCATCGATATAAATGGGTGCTTTGGATAAAACATCGAGCGATTGGGAAATCAATTCAAAGTCTCTTTCGTGAAGGCCTTTACCTGTACGAATATTCCATGCGTCCACTTGGGATTGGGCCGAAAGCATACGTTGCACAAGTTGCTGTGAACTCATTTCAAGAGAAAAAATACCGACTGGGATTTTATGATCAACTGCGGCTTTGCGAGCGATGTCGAGAGCAAACGTTGTTTTACCCATCGATGGACGTGCAGCGAGGATGATGAGGTCAGAATTTTGAAAGCCAGCAGTAACATTGTCGAGATCACGGTATCCGGTTGGCACACCGCGTAGTTCATCTTTGGAAGCATGCAGACGTTCTAGGGTTTCCCAAGTTTCAGTAAGTGCATTCTTAATGTTTGTAAATTTTTGATTTTTTGGAGCATTCGTTATGGTAAAAATACGCTTTTCAGCGGCATCCAAAATTTCATCAATATGCATGGTGCCTTCTTGAAAACCAAGTTCGGCAATGCCGTCGGCCGCATCGATAACTGATCGAGCGAGGTATTTTGTTAGTACGATTTCTGCATAGTATTTTATGTTTGTGGATGCAGGTACTGTGCCAACTACTTCTGAAAGATACGAGCGTCCACCAATAGATTCGAGAAGCCCCTTTTTTTCTAAACGTTCTGCGACTGTAACCATATCTATCGGTTCATTTTTCGATGATAAGTCTGCCATTTCGCGATATATGATTTTATGTTTGTCAGCATAGTACATTTCTGGCGAAATCATGTCAGAAATTTCGTACATACCGGATGGGCGAATCATAATAGAGCCCAAGATGGCTTTTTCCGCTTCAAGACTTTGTGGCAGAGTTCGTAATTGTTGTGATTTCTTTACCATTGCACTTCGATTGTACCATTATGACTTTAGAAAAAATTAAGCAATTCTAGATAACGAGTTAATAAGCTGTGGATTACCAAATGAGCCTTAATTTGCTACACTCTTCCTATGCCACATACTCATGAAAAGAAGCCTCACATAGCGTTGACTGGAGACCGACCGACAGGCAAGCTCCACCTTGGTCATTTTGTTGGCTCTATACAAAACCGCCTAAAGTTGCAAAATGATGCCGACCAGTCTTTTTATATGATTGCTGACGTGCAAGCATTGACAGACAACGCAGACAATCCTGAAAAAGTTAGAAACAATGTACTCGAAGTTGCCATGGACAACATTGCAGCAGGACTTGATCCAACAAAAACAACAATGTTCATACAGTCACTCGTTCCGGAAATTGCTGAACTCACGGTTTATTTTATGAACCTTGTTACCTTGGCGCGACTCAAACGTAATCCAACCGTCAAAAGTGAAATGAAAGATAAAGGTTACGAGGAAGATGTTCCTGCAGGTTTTTTACTCTATCCAATCTCTCAAGCTGCTGATATCTTGATTTTCAAGGCCGAGACTGTGCCTGTGGGAGAAGATCAGCTTCCGGTTATTGAACAAGCCAATGAAATCGTAGATAAATTTAACCGTTTTTATGGTACGGGAGAAAATGCTGACGGGGAAGCGGAGGGTGTTTTTCAAAAAATAATTCCTCTCGTCGGTGCGACTGCACGTCTTGTCGGACTAGATGGTAGTGCCAAGATGTCTAAATCACTCGACAATGGTATTTATTTGTCAGACAACGAAGCCACAATTCGTGCCAAAGTAAAACAAATGTACACTGACCCGGATCATATACACAAAGAACAACCTGGAAAAGTGGAAGGCAATGTGGTGTTTACTTACTTGGATATTTTTGATGAAGACAAAGCACGCCTCGAAGAATTAAAAGCGCAGTACCGTGCCGGTGGTCTGGGCGATGTGGAAATCAAGGAGCGCCTCGCGACTATCCTCGTCGACTCATTCGAAGAGTTCCGCATGCGACGCTCGGCGCTTGAGGCTGACAAAGAAGCCGTCATGCGCATACTTGAAGCAGGTACGGAACGTGCTCGCGAAGTTGCTCGAGCCACGATGCAAGAAGTCCGCAAGGCAATGCATATCGATTACTAGCTTTTTCTCCTCCATGTAGTATAGTTCGCAAAACTATACGTCATGAAAATTAGAATAGATTTAGCGCAAATTCCGCACGCGGTATTGGCTAGTATTATTGTTTCTCCTATTATCATGCTTGTGTATGATAATGAGATTTGGATCAATAGCCACTTCGTATATTGGCTTGGTATTGTTACATCGATTTCGCTCATCGCACTTGGGTATGAATGGATGATACGCATACATAGAAAACGCGTAAAGTATGGACACAGCGAAGCAGTGGGGGTGCTCCAGGTGGTATGTATGGAGTTGTATGTGATAATTGTAGTAGGTTACGCTATTGTTTTATTGTTATTTTCAATAAGAGCAATGGCAATCGATGTTTTCCCGGAAGATATTTTTAGTCCGGAAATTATTGTAGCTGGAATTATCACTGGAACGCTGTGTAGCGGTTCATCAACCTATTTTCTTGCTCTGCAAGAAGGGAAACGTAAAAAGCGAATCTATTAGATTCGCTTTTTTTATTCAGCTTTAGCTTTCTTAGCAAAACCTCGAGGCTTCTTTGGTTCAGACAAAATCGATAATGCGCGTTCGAGAGAAACTTCAAAGACGTCATCGGTTTTGAGTGATCGAAAATCGCCATCATGCATAACGTACGGACCAAAACGGCCTTTGTTTGCAACGATATCTTTGCCAGTTACTGGATGCTGACCAAGTACACGAGGAAGTGACAAGTAGAGGAGTGCGTCTGCCATGGTGACCTCGGTAGGATTTTTTTCTTTTGGAATAGATGCCATGCGAGGTTTGCCGAGTGCATTCAGTGTCGCAGTCGCAGCAGATTCACCACCAGCTGGTATGATTTCAACTTTACCTGTTTTTTCATTTTTCTCTGCAGTGGCTTTTTTACTAACTCGTTTTTTCGGACCTTTTACCATGACGCCCAGTTGAACGTACGGACCAAAGCGACCTGTTTTAACAAAAATAGGTAGACCGGTTTTTGGGTCTGTGCCAATCGGTTCGTCGGCCTTGATCTCAAGTCCTTCGAGTGTGAGGGCACCATCACAGTCGGGGTAACGAGCGCATGACAAGAATTTACCACCACGACCAAGTTTGATAACCATAGCATTGCCACATTTTGGACATTTGAATTTCGCATCCGCGTCACCGAGGTTTGTGGCCTTGGCCAATTTGTCTTTTTCTTTGAGTTCTTTTTGAAATGGGCCGTAGAAATCTTTAAGTGTTTTAATATACTCTCTGTCGCCATTTGCGATATCGTCGAGTTCACCCTCCATTTCTGCGGTAAACGTATCAGAAATGTATGTTGGGAAATTGTCCTCGAGGAAACTGGAAACAACTTCACCTGTGTCGGTTGGCTTCATCGCACGGCCTTCCTTTTCTACATACCCACGATCTTCAAGTGTGGAAATAATGGAAGCATATGTCGATGGGCGACCGATACCTCGTTCTTCGAGTGCTTTGACGAGGGCGGCTTCGCTGTAGCGAGCAGGTGGTTCGGTTTGTTTTTGCAATGAGCGAATTTCGATGAGGTTGAGTGCATCGTTTGCCGAAACTTTCGGTAGTTCAACATCTTCACCTCGTGCTTCTGGATCAGCTTTCAACCAACC
Source organism: Candidatus Nomurabacteria bacterium (assembly GCA_943356455.1). Taxonomy (GTDB): domain Bacteria; phylum Patescibacteriota; class Minisyncoccia; order Phycocordibacterales; family UBA9973; genus JAGOSA01. The sequence goes on from CALRFB010000026.1 coordinate 7,695, forward strand.
ATCAAATAAAACACGTGAACCGTTTGCACCAAAGTCGGGGATTGGTTTGGTTGAGTTTTTCGAATCATTTTCTGTATGAATATTGGCGATGATTTTCGTGCGCAATATTTTGGCATCAGTCATCTGACTTGCCATCGTGCGTCCCCAGATCAATGCATAGAGTTTTTTCTGCTCTTCGTTCATGCCGGCATTTGTCTTTTCAAAATGGGTTGGGCGAATAGCTTCGTGTGCCTCTTGTGCATTTTTAACTTTTG
>CALRFB010000027.1 GCA_943356455.1 Candidatus Nomurabacteria bacterium
GTGGAGCAGTGGAAGAACGCCAATCCGTTGATGCTCGCATCCTACAAATACCTCCTTATTTCGGAGCCAAAGGAAGCGATTGCATTCTTCGAAGGTAAAAAAGCTAAAGCCCGAAAGAGCGAATAATATATGGCAGCAAAAAAGACAACAAAAAAAGCCGCTGATGTAGCGGTCGTCGCAGAAAAGAAAGAAATCTCTATTCTTGCAAAGCGCATTACCGAGAAATCTGGTTTGCTCTCAACGCAGCACGCTTACACCTTCCTCATTCCTATGGACGCTAACAAGACGCAAGTCCTTGCAGCATTCAAGAAAGAGTTCAAGAAGAATCCGGTCAAAGTTTCAGTTGCTCGTATGCCGGGCAAACCACTTGTTCGTGCTGGTCGTCCAGTGCGCAAGCCGGGTTACAAGAAGGCGGTCGTTATTCTCAAGGAAGGCGATAAGATAGAATTCATGTAATTATATGAAAACCTATAAACCTACAACTCCATCACGCCGTAAAATGGTTACGATCGATTACCGAAAAATTCTTACTCGATCCAAGCCAGAAAAATCATTGACCCATGGTCAGAAGCGTTCTGTTGGTCGCAATAGCCAGGGTCGCGTTACCACTCGTCACAAGGGCGGTGGTAATAAGCGTCTCTATCGCGATATCGACTTTACGTTCGACAAGCGTAATATCCCAGCTCGTGTTATGTCCGTTGAATATGATCCAAACCGATCAGCATTTATCGGTCTGATGCAATTTAAAGATGGTGAGAAGCGCTACATGGTTTTACCAAAGGATGTCAAAGTTGGTGCTGAAGTTGTGACTTCAGAAACAGCCGCTATTCGTCCTGGTAACCGTCTCCCACTCAAACTTATCCCAGTTGGTACTTTTATCTACAACATTGAAATCAAACCTCAGGGTGGTGCTAAACTCGTTCGATCGGCTGGCGTTTTCGCTCAACTCATCGCAAACGACGGTGGCTACGCCCAGATAAAAATGCCTTCTTCGGAAGTTCGTAAGATTCCTGAGCTTGCATGGGCATCTGTCGGTACAGTTTCAAATGACGAATACCACCTTATCAACTACGGTAAAGCAGGACGATCACGCTGGAAGGGTATTCGCCCAACAGTTCGTGGTTCTGCCATGAACCCAGTAGACCACCCACTCGGTGGAGGTGAAGGCGCACAGGGTGCCGGTATGAAGCGCGTCAAGAACGTCTACGGTAAAGGTATCCGTGGCAAGAAGACACGCGGTCCAAAGAAATACTCAAACTTCCTCATTGTTTCTCGCCGCAAGACTGGCAAGAAGCGCAAAGGAAACTAGTCAAACATATCCGAAAAAATATAAAAAAATTGCTCCACCTGAACGGCGGGAGCAATTTTTTTTGTTTGGTAGCTATACTTGCTTATGCTACTATCATTACTGTAAGTTGATACAAAAGCCATACTTTATATGATCATTACGCGCTTATCCGGGGGAATGGGGAATCAAATGTTTCAATATGCTCTCGGAAGGGCTCTTTCGCTCAAATACGGCGTTCCACTACTACTAGATGTAGAAATGCAAAAGTATCTATATAAAACAAATTTGCCAACCCAAGGAGTAGTTTTTCGAGATTACAAATTAGAACTTTTTTCAATTTCTGCTCAAATTGCTACGAAAGACAACCTACCGTGGTGGGGTTTTCCATTTGGTCATGGAAAAATAAAAGTGATTATCGATGCTATCCGTAGACAGGTTCTGCCACACCCAGGTAAAGAGAAGAAATTTAATTTCGACCCCGCCATACTCAGCTGTGGTCCAAATGTCTATCTTGATGGTTATTGGCAAAGTCAAAAGTATTTTATAGCGTACGCAGATACTATTCGAAAAGAATTTCAAATCAAGGAATTACCAACTAAACATATATCTGACCTAGGTAAGGAGATGAGTTCATGTCAGTCAGTATGTGTACATGTGCGACGAGGAGACTATGTTGGGAATTCTTTTTATGAACAACTAAATAAGGAGTATTATGTATCAGGGATGGCTCATATAAAAGAAAAAGTCGCGGTTGACCACGTATACATTTTTTCAGACGACACAGCGTGGTGTAAAGACAACCTCGTTTTTGATTTTGAAGTTACGTATGTTGGTGATGAATATAAAGGGGATCATGACGAAGGTCATTTCTGGCTTATGCAACAATGCCGCAATTTTATCAATGCCAATAGCACTTTTTCCTGGTGGGCGGCATGGCTTGCGCCGTGGCAAGAAAAAATAGTTATTGCTCCAAAGAAATGGTTTGCTGATACGGCTATCGATACAAGCGATCTAATTCCAGATACATGGCTCAGACTATAAATCCTACTACATTGGTGTCAGTTGTTATCCCAGCATATAATGTTGCGGACTATATTGAACAATCAATTTTTTCTGTTGTATCTCAAACATATAAAGAGCTCGAAATTATCGTCGTTGATGATGGTTCCACAGATGCAACTGCGGCTATCGCAGATGCATATGCGAAGCAAGATACTAGAATTAGAATCATTACACAAAGCAATAAGGGGCTAGCGGCTGCACGTAATACGGGTATTGCAAATGCCCACGGAGACTATGTCTGTATTTTAGATTCAGACGACATTATGTTGCCAAATAAAATAGCAGAACAGTATGCTTTTTTAGATTCGCATCCAGAATACAACATTGCGTATTCAGATCTGTATCATTTTATGGATGGTAAAAAGTCTGTGTATCATCATCCCATCGCACCCTTGTCTACTCCGCATTATGAGTCACTTTTGTATGGCAATGTCATAAACCCAAATACTGTTTTTTTTAGACGATCACTATTTGAGAAGTACGGAGGTTTTGACGAATCTATTCGCAGCGCTGAAGATTGGGAATATTGGCTACACGTAGCTTGGAATGGCAGTACTTTTGGCTACCAACCTATCAAGCTGACTCTATACCGAGTGAGAAATAACAGTCTTTCGGCAAATGCAGTCGTTATGTCGGAAACACCAATACGAGTTTTGGAAAAACAATTACTGCGCTCGGTTAATCATCACCAGCGGGAGATAATTCTTTCGAGAATAGCTTTTTGGAATAAGCGCTTATATATAGCCTATTTGAAAAAAGGAAACAAGGAAGCAGCAAAAGCCATAGAAAATAAAATACCTCAAAGCTCTCTTTTTTTTAAACTACTATATTTGGTGCCCGCCTGGGTTTTAAAAGTTCGGTATTTTATAATAAAAAAAATAAAATTCCCCGTGTATTACAAAAGGATACAAGATACATCTGTAGAAAATTATTTAGAAAAAGTAGAGCAGCGTCACTATCAAAAATAGTTGTGCACCGTTGTCTTATTTAGTAAAGAAAACGTACAGCGACGCTAATCTATTTTTTCAGCTAAAACATGATATCCAAAACAGAGTAGTTCGCTCGAGCCGGTGTCTCTCATATTGTATTTGTTGAGCATTTTTAATACCACCAATGCTAGAAATTTTTCATACCAATTCATTCTAGAATTTGAATACTTCGTGACGATATCAGGGAGGCCTCGTGTGAGCTGTGCTAGGTAACTATAATAATTACCATTTGGTACTAGTTCAATAATCTTAAATCCATTGGCCCGCAATGCTTCTTCATAAAAATATCGACTGAATCCTGTAGAGAAATGGTATGGAGCAAAATGTGTCATGCTACAAAACGGCGCGGTTACTATTAGTTTGCCGCCCTTTTTTACAATCCGAGAGAATTCTTTTAGCGCTTCATTTGGGTAGGGTATATGTTCAAAAACTTCTACACACAGAACTGCGTCAAAAGAATTGTCTTTTACTGGTATAGCTGAAATATCACTCACAATATCTAATTTAGAATTATCCCAGCTGCCGATCTGCAATCCATCACCGTTACCAGCACCGTCATACTTACCAAAGTCTTGAGAAGTATAGGCAAGGTGATTGCAGAATTTTTTATATTGGAGTTCTCCAGCTCCTGCGTCTAGTATCGAATGCCCAGCCGGTATTTTTTTCAGGGTTTCTTCGAGCCATGCTTCGCGTGCATTTTTATTGCTGAGTCCAATATCATTATTGGGTAGTACTATTTTGAATACCTTTTTGAGTATATTTTTATACATATGAGCACAAGATTAATGAGTAATTCGTTCCCAGTTTTCCCAAACAAATTCGTATTGGTAGGTAAGTTTGTGCGTTTTCCTGAGTTCTTTTTGAATAGCTCTCATACGATCTTCTGCTCCCGGAACAAAATCGTGAAATTGAACTTGTATATTGTCTATGTTTTTTATAAAACCATCTCGCAGGAGTGCTTCAAGAATATCATATTCACCACCTTCAATATTAATTTTCATCAGATCGATTTTATTAATATTGTTTTGATGGATATACTCCATCACATCGACGAGCTCTACTTGCTCGGTGCTTTCGCCAGCTTTAAAATGAGAAGAAGAATTTTCGTCCACGGCCATCATTACTTTTTCATTCTGATTCGATAAACCAAAATTTCTGATAATCATCTTACTATTATTTTTATATGTATTTTGAATTGCATCAGCAAACTTTTTCACCGGTTCAAATATATGAATTGTGCAACCGTAGAGCGCAGCTATTTCATGCGCCCATTGACCAGTATATCCACCAACGTCAAAAACTACCGAATCATTGTGTAGGGTGTACGTGACTCGTAATGTTTCATCGCCCTTGATCGCATGCCACGGTATTGTCCGTTTTTGAAATTTGTGTAGAAACACCGTACTGGCGATTTGGTTTATCTTATTGCCAACTCTGTAAAAGTTCTTCACAAGAAACATAACAATCGTATTTGGGGTTTTGAGTAGTATTTTTTTAAACATTGTTTTAATTATTTTTTTGAGGTTAATGTCCATATGTCCTTTAAATGCGTTTGTGTAAATTTTTATTTTTTGACCAGACTTATTTTTTGTATGCCAATCGGGCTTAGGTAATACAAGCTTTGTTTCATGGTGATCCATGAGCTCACTCCAACGAGAGTACAAGAGGGTAGAATTTTTTTCCATAACACCGTCCCAAAATTTCCTTTTTTCTGTGTCGTACTTTTGTATCGTTAAATTTCTATTTTCAACCATAATTGGATAGTAAAAAACCCCAAAACCCAACTTTTTCATTCGAAAACAATAGTCCATATCGTCATCATAAAAAGGTGCATATGCCTCATCGAAATAGCCAAACTCCTCTAGAAGTTTTTTTCGCAGCACGATCGGTCCTCTCATGACAGCATCTACCTCTTGAACGATCGAAAATATACTTGAATCATTTCTCCAGTCTATTCTTTTATGAGCTTCAAAAAAAGTTTTATTTAGTCCAGGTTCAACTGAATCTAGTGGATAAAAATCTACCCCAGCTAGGCCACCGAGCACTGCGACCCTCTGCCTCTCCTCCATGAAATCGATCATTTTTTGTAGCCAATTTTTTTCGGTTATGAAGTTGTCGTCTTGAACAATGACGCAATACTCGCCCTGCGCATTTTTTAGTCCCAAGTTATTTGATTTCGTTTCAAATATATTTGGTGTTTCGTACGTATAAACAGGCACAGTAAATGACGCCACCGTCTGCATGGTTACGACTTTTGTTGCATCTATACATCCATCAAAAATAATATGTATGTCCCAATCAGGATAATTTTTAGTATTTGCCCATAAAGAAAGCAATAGTTCTGTGATTGAATTTTCTTTATTGTAAATAGAAAGAACAATACTCACTTTGGGATATTTAAGATTTTTACTTTCTCCTTTCGCGATACGAGAGAAAATTTGTTCTAGTTTATTTTCCCACATGGCGTGGTCGTGAAAGAGCGAGACGTACCGCATAGCTTTTTCCGACACTATCTCGAAGTCTTTTGGTGTGGCTTGCTGAACTAACTTTATTTGATCATCTACTGATAAATCTTTAGGGGTGCCGATATTAAAATTTATATTACCACCATCCATTTCCATTATCGGTATGAGGCCACGAGACATTGCCTCAATAACAGTCCCAGGTTCACCTTCTTCGATCGTAGGGAATAGCAACCAGCTATTGGCGTCGAGCACATTTCGGTATTCTGGTGTATTTGAGTCAATGTAGCCGAGATATTTTACGTTTGGATTTTTTTCAATAAAAGTGTGCAAAGTATTCTTCCAGTACGCGGTGTTTGGAGTCGTATAAATGCTCCCAACAATACTCAAGTTCTTATCCGCAAATTCTTTTCGGTTAAAAATATCTATAACTTTGGGTAGACCTTTTCGAAGCCCGAGCCCAGATGCTAGGTGTAGAAAGGAATTGGTATCTTTTTTGGGAATATGGTGAGAGTCGAGATGATCAATTCCATAATGAAGGTGGAGGATTCTATCTAGATCTACACCGTTTTCAAGTAGGGATTTTATTGCGTATTCATTTCCAATTTGAAATATATAATCCGCCTTATTGTAGCTTTTTATCGAATCATCATTTACAGCAAACAGCTCTTCCTCCGGAGCACCCCATTTTTTTGCATATGACTTTATTTTTTTATTCCTGTTTAAGGGGTGAGACGTTGGTTGAAATAGGATTGTTACTTTTGCATTACTTTTTTTTGCTGCCTCCATCCAATTTGAGAGGTGGCCAATAAATAGGTCGTAATCACCACTACTCTTTTCAAACTCGGAACTATCCAAATAGTCTACTTGAAACCCCGTCTTGATAAGAGCGTTGTATATACTTTTCGACATAATCCCTACACTCGTTGTTGTCTCTTTATTGAGCGAAGGGTCGAAATGAGTCTTTGAGTACAGCAGTAAAGCTTTTTTGGTGATTACTTTTTCTTCCATATATCCCTTACGTTTTTATCAACAAAGATTGTATTGATATACGTGTCAGCGTACACCATATAGTCTTTGGACAGCATAAATTCGTTTATCTCACTATGCTTTTTCTCGGTTGAGTTTTCGATTGTCTCAACACATAGTACCTTTGGCCTATGATTGATGAAATCGAGCGTCTTAATAACCTCAAAATCTAATCCCTCAATATCCAACGAAATAAAGTCCGGAGCTGTGGTGAAATGCTTTTCAATTATTTCATTTATTGAGAGGAGTGGTACTTTAATTATTTTTTCAACAGTAGTATACGCGCTACATTTTTCGACTTCTGCTTTTGAAAAAGTGCTGAGAGCGCTTGCAGACAAGACGTAGAAATCAGCTTCTTTTTTATCAGAAAAACCAACCCCGACATTGAGGCATACATCTTTGCTTCTATTTTTTTTAATCTCCTCGAATAAGAGTGGATCTGGCTCTACACACACACCACGACATCCTTTTTTATAAAATAGATACGTATTACTCATGAAAGAAGAGTGATGGGCTCCCAAGTCTAAATACGTTGGTTTAGCATTCTTAATAAATACTTCAAAAATGAATGCTATTAGTAAGTCTTCTCCACTTTGCGAATAGCTAATGCTGTACTTTCTCCCAAAAATTCTTTTTGCATGAAATGGAAGATACTTAAAGTAATTGCTTGGTATCAGATATTTATTTTTTGGTGTTGCTGTTATCATTTTTTTTATTAATTATTTAGATTTCTTTTACAGTCCATGTTGAATTGGGCATGATAATCGAAGGAAACGTTGTTAGAGTTAACCCCGCTCCGAATGCCGTCGTTGGAGGAATAACAAAGTAACCAGCTTCTTTCTTTGTAATAAACAACTCTCCGTGTACCCAGGCATGGAATTCGATAGCATACTCGCCAGGAGAAAGTTGCGGTAAATCCAGAGCCGTGACTACTGTACTCTTATTTTTCACGTTAATCCAAACGTTCTCGAGTTCTGCATGGGTAAAAGCAATGAGCTCGCCACTGCTTTTTTTAACAACACCAT
>CALRFB010000028.1 GCA_943356455.1 Candidatus Nomurabacteria bacterium
TCAATATCGCTTCGACAAGTAATTCGTTGCTCTCAATTGCAATATCTTCTCTTGGTAACAGGCAAGTTACTTTAACGTTATGAGGTTTTGCAAGTACAGCCATTCGTTCGCAGGTTTTTGCAATAAGTGAGTTGATGTTGACCGTAGATACAGTCAATGGGCCGGAACTGTCGTTTTCAGACAAGCGTGACAATGTTAATAGATCGCTAATTATTTTTTGCATACGATCGACTTCTTCCATATTACTTTTTATGCGACGGAAAGTCGTTGGTTTAGCGGATTTGTCCGAAAGTTCGTTCTCAAGTTCTGATTTCAATATAGCTAGTGGTGTTCGAAGTTCATGTGAAGCGTCGCTTAAAAAACGTCTCTCGCGTTCATATGCTTTTTTGAGTGGATGGAGTGTCCATTCAGCAAGTTTGTAACTGAGTCCACCAGCAATAAGAAGTAAAAAACCATTTACAAGTAAAAGTAAATTCACCAAGTCACCCCGAACATCGTCAGGGGAGGGAATAGTGTTGACTGGTTGAACCACACGTAGTGTTTCCAGGCTTCCGTCACCATCGAGATCGACGATTGTTGGTTTGAAGCGGTGTTCCAAACGAGCAGAGAAAACAGAGTATAAAACACTGCTTGAAACAAAAAGAATGCTAGCCAAAATAATCACATAAATAAATGTGAGCTTGACTATAGATGTATTAAACCGAGAGCTAAACGAGCTGGTATCCCTTACCCCAAACTGTTTTGATTCTGCGTGCATATTTGTATGGCAATTTCTTGCGTAAGTTTTTTAAGTGAACGTCGACAACATTACTAAAGAGATCATGAAAACGATCCCAAACGTGTTCAAGTATGTCGTCGCGAGAAACAACGGCACCTTTGTTGCGGAGAAAGTATTCAAGCATGCCGTATTCACGCAAGGTGAGCTCAATCGGTTTTTCATCTATAACAACACTTTGAGTTTTCGTATCAAGCACAAGTTCATCGAGGGTTAGGATATCACTTGTAGAAATAACAGGACGGCGAAGGAGTGCTCGGATGCGGGCAACGAGTTCGTCAAAAGCAAAAGGTTTGACGATATAGTCATCTGCGCCAATATCGAGACCAGCGATTTTGTCCTCTACTTCGTCTTTGGCTGTCAGGAAAATAATTGGAGTTTTATAGCCCTGTAAACGAAGGTTGCGGCACACTGCAATGCCGTCACGTTTAGGCATCATGATATCGAGGAGTATAAGGTCGTAATTGCCGTACTTGGCGAGCTGTTCACCCATTTCTCCATCTACGGCAAAATCGACGGCATAGCCGCGTTTTGAAGGCCCTCAACGAGGTTTTTATTGAGTTTCGGTTCGTCTTCGACGACTAATATCTTCATGTACTCAGTATAGTACCTAAATATGAAGAAAACATGAAGCTGGGTTTTATGGTATAGTCGATATTCAATGTCAAAAGCCGAAACCATTGCTCGATTCGAAAACGTATCTTTTGAGCACAGCGTCAACACCCCCATCCTCGAAGAGGTTAGTTTTTCATTACGTCGAGGTGCCAAATTGACACTTATGGGTCAAAACGGAGCAGGTAAAAGTACTATTTTTGGACTTATTCGCGGTACGCTACAGCCTGAATCCGGAACCATAAATATTGTTAAAGGGGTAACGATTGCAACGGCTCGGCAGGTGATACCGCGTGAAGAAATGGACCTCACTGTTCGAGAATTTTTTGAACGTTGTTTTACAACAAAAATTTACGATATCGATCCACGTATCGACGATGTTCTGGAAATAGTTCATCTGAAAGGACATGAAAAAGTGCACGATAAAAAAATCAGATCATTTTCTGGTGGTCAACAAGCACGATTGCTTTTGGCGTCAGCACTCATTCAAAAGCCTGACCTGCTTTTACTTGATGAACCAACAAACAACCTCGACAAAGCTGGTATTGCGCACCTCACAGACTTTCTCCAAAACTATTCCAAAACTGTTATTGTTATTTCTCACGATGCTGACTTTTTGAATTCATTTACGCAAGGCGTGTTATATCTCGATATTCATACACACAAAGTTGAACAATATGTCGGTAACTATTCTGACGTGGTAAGTGAAATTTCTATTCGTGTAGAAAAAGAGAATATGAAAAATGCTCAACTTGCAAAGAAAATCCAAGCCAAGAAAGAGCAGGCAAACCAATTTGCATATAAAGGCGGCCAAATGCGTCTCGTTGCCAAACGTATGCGTGAACTCGCGGAAGATTTGGAAGAAGATTTGGTTGATGTTCGTAAAGAAGATAAAACGATTCGAAATTTTATCATTCCAGCACAGCCTGAATTGAGTGGGGAAATCATAACAATAACTTCATTTGGCATTATGAAGCATGGAAAAGTGTGCGAACGTAAGGCTGAAATAAAGCTCAAGAAAAAACAACACCTGCTTTTGCGTGGTCCAAATGGTATCGGCAAAAGTACATTGCTTGAGAAAATTGCTCACAATCAATCTGAAGGTACAAGTATAACCCGTGGTGTTCGTGTCGGTTATTACCGTCAAGATTTCTCTACGCTCAATTTTGAAGATACTATTTACGAATCGCTTGTCTCCGGCATGGAAGCAAGTGGCGACAGACTCGATGATCATCGTCTGCGCTCTACTGCTGCGAGTTTTCTTTTGTCCGGTGCAATGATCAATAAAAAAATCGGTACACTATCTGAAGGTCAAAAAGGTCTCGTGGCTTTTGCACGCCTCGTTTTGGAAAAGCCGGGCTTGCTCATTCTCGATGAACCAACCAACCATATCAACTTCCGCCATTTGCCTGTCATCGCCAAGGCTTTGGATATGTATGAAGGTGCTATGATACTTGTTTCTCACGTACCAGAGTTCGTTAGACAGATCAGAATCGATGAAGAGTTTGATTTGGACAAATAAATACATACTTCACTTCTGAATGACACAATATTATTATTTGTCAATACCCTAGTCAAAGAAGTAGGGAAGTGACTCCCCAATTCTCAAAGAGTAAAAAAGAGGCGGCATTTGAGGGAAGGGATAGAAGATTTCTGGTGCACAAAATAAAATATTTTGCCGCACATAAACAGGGAAGTAAAAACATTTTTTTGGAAATGATTTTGAAATTTAAAAAAATCAACTAGAAGCCCTCTCGGCTCATCCAAGCTATGCACATGTCGCAAAAGGTATATTGTCCGACATTAAAACTCTTTCTCCCCTATGCAATAAAGGTGCGATTGGATCACGCCGATACTTGGGTTGATATATTAGTCCGATACTTGCCTGCCATGGGGCCGAACTTTTTAATGAAAGCAATACTTCGATACAGATGTACAAATTCCACACTCGCCTCCCATGAAAAGTACAACCTATCATTACTTGACCTAATTATAAATATATGATATAATAAACACAATTCTTTCTGTACGGAACGATTGCCTTTTGGCTCCAGGGTAAAATCTAACGCCCTGTAAAAGAAAAGTTAGATGTTCTTTAATTAAATCATTGTACGATGAGATACATCGAAATTATCAACGGCCCCTCAAGAGAGGAACTCTTTGATGGCTTGCGCCTTTTTGCGGAAAAAAGGTATGTTCCATTTTTGGTTAAAAAAAATGAAATAGAAAAGTATTTTGCTGCAACTATTAAATCAATTGAAGCTGAAGATGGAAGTGGTCACTCGTGGAACTTAACCATTTCAGCACACAACAAATTGTTGTCAGAAGAATCCTTTACAGGCAAACTTAAAAAGACGGAGCCTGGGGTTATTGCAAAAAAAGTTGATTTTAATTACTTTAAACAACTTTTGGAAGAAAAATATCCTATGCCCGGATTCATGGATAATTTAGTAACAGTAAAAGTTTACTACTCTACTCAAACTAGAACTGGAACTCTTACTTTGTCAGAATAATTTTTAACCCACCAGCAGAAAACCTGCTTCGGTGGGTTTTCTTTTTAATTACTTTCTAAAATAGACCTCGGTACATAACACTACGTTCTGCACCAAGCTTAATGGCAACTCGTCGAAAGCGTATAGCCTTTAGACTCGGCTTCAGCGGACGAGACAAAGTAAACACGGTTTGTAGCCGAAAGATTCTTGGCTGCAGGGCAGTTTACAGGGTAGTACTTCTTCCCTTTTGCAGATGCGACAAAGGCTCCAGTTGGATTGGTTTTTATTTCTGGTGTAGAGGTAGGTATACTCGTTGGTTTTGGACTTTCGGAGCCAAAGTTTTGGGCCGTAGCACTGGTATTCTGAGAGTTTGAATTAATTGTTACAGAACTGTCAGTTTCTTTGGAATTCAAAACAACGAGATTCGGATCAGTTTGTATAATCACTGCTGGAGTGTCTTTGGCAGCAGACATCAGGCCAAGACAAAAACTAGCCACAGAAACCCCCGTAATTATGATAAAAATAAGGGTCTTTTGGCCAATCAGACTGTCGAGAAATGTCCCGACCATACTCTTGATTTTTGGAGATTCATCATGTATACTCATCTGGCTAATTATTATAGCAGTAACTATCAGGCAATAAGCTAAACAAACAATATGGCACATAGAAAAGCGGGCGGTTCCGCTAAAAACCTAAGAGATTCACAGCCAAAGTACCTAGGTACGAAGCTTTATGATGGAGAAACAGCAAAAGCTGGTTCTGTTATCATTCGTCAGCGTGGCACAAAAATCTTGGCCGGCAAGAACACTCGTCTCGGCAAAGATCATACAGTTTTCGCTCTTGTTCCAGGTAAAGTGAAGTTCGGCACAGCTCGCCGTACTCGCTACGACGGTACGAAAGTCACCAAGAAAATTGTACACGTTCAAGCTTAAGCCAATCTCTATACTAAATAAAAAATCCCTTAATAAGGGATTTTTTATTTCTTCTTATCTGCCTCTACGAGTACATGGAGTGTTCGTTTCTTATCTTTGTAAGTAAGCTCTATTTCATACGCTCCGATAGATTTTATTGGATGATCGAGTTTGATGGCCTTCTCTGGAATAATCACATGACGATCTGTTTCCAAATGATCGCAAATAATTTTGGTTGTAATTCCTGAAAAGAGATGTCCTTCTTCGTTGGCCTGAGCTTTTAAAACGAGAGTTTCATCAGCAGCTTTTTTGAAGTGAGATTCAACTAAACTATCTACTAAACGTTTGGCATCCTCATGTGACTGCACTTCCCTGTCTCGCTTTGCAAGCTCTGTTGGTGTAGCCACAACGACCAATCCTTTTGGAATGAGAAAGTTGCGAGCATAGCCGTCTGGCATATCTTTTACCTCCAATCGGCGACCCATTTTAGGCACATCTTTTACGAAGATAACTTTCATGAAATGAGTCTAGCATAAAGTTGCTACAAATAAAAAACCCCACTTGTGTGGGGGTTTTGTAGGGTTCATAAATACTATTTTTAATCAAAACAAATAACTATATTTCCGGCAGCATGCATTGGCATATCGTTGATTGCCTCTGCTCCAAAACAAAATGTTTTACGGGGACCAAGCCATGATATTGGAATCAAATATCGATTACTGCTGTGTTTTAACATGCTTTTGATGTCGAAACCCATGATGATTTTTTTCTGAACTATTCGTTCTTTGTGATAGATATCCATGAGTGGTTTAACCAAATACGGCATCGCAATAGCAAGTCCTTCAGCATTTGGAAAAATGACCTGAGGACCAAGACTTTCTAGAACATGTACATAACTGACTTCATTACTTTCTATCGTATATGCTGTCAGAGTACGTTTGCCTAGAAGTACGGTTTTTTGTGGTCTGTCCGCCAAGAACCAGGGTTCGACACCTCGAGGACAATTGTCTGGAACTTTGTAGTTTAGAAATGTGTGCAGATTTGGCTGTTCCGGAATGTGTATCGGAATAGTAAATAATTCTTTGAGTGCGTGCATAGTATGTAATTTTAATTTTGCTTATTAAAGCAGATAAAAACTAATTTGTCAACAACTCTTTAGCTTTTGCCATAACAGGGTCTGGGTCCCCTGCCTTCCAACCTTCCGGCATAGTAACAATATTTTCTGGAGTGATGCCGTTGTCTTGGATCGAAAGACCCTGTGGAGTTAGCCACTTTGCAACAGTAACCTTGAGAAGCGTATCTTCGGTAATTTGGACGATTTCTTGAACAGATCCTTTACCGAAGCTCTTCTCACCTACTAGGATGGCACGGTTATTGTCATGAAGAGCACCAGCTAAAATTTCTGAAGCTGAAGCACTACCGCCGTCGATAAGTACAGCTATCTTTGTAGTGGTATTGTCGATAATCTGATAGCCCTGGCTTTTGTGGGAAATAGAATCATCTTTACCATTGTAGTCTTCAGTGACAATGGTTTGACCAGCAGGTAAAAGGAAACTAGCCATGTGAATAGCAGAATCAAGATAGCCACCCGGATTACCCCGCACGTCGATAATAAGGTTTTTCTTACCAGATACCTTCCAGGCATTCATAGCTTTCTCGATATCTTGGTTGATAGTATTGCCTGTAAACGTTGCCATAGAAATAATAAAAAACTGACCGTCTATTTTTGTTTCAATAGAAGGAACAACAATAGTTTCGCGCGTGATTTTGATATCGTTTGCATCTTCAAGTAGTAAGTCGTCAGAACTAAGAATACTGAGCGTGACGACTGTGCCAGCTTGGCCACGTATTTTCTGGACTGCTTCATCAACTGAAAGATGGGCGACGGTTGTGCCGTCAATTTTTAAAATCATATCTCCGCTTTTGATACCAGCGCGAGCTGCGGGCGAACCTTTGATGGGAGCGATAACAGTGAGGATATCATTCTTCTTGCCAACCTCAAGTCCAACACCAGAAAATTCACCACTCAAAGCCTCGTCGAAAGCCGTTGTTTCTTTTGGGTCAAAAAATTCAGTATAGTTGTCCCCGTAGGATTCGGTGAGGCCTTTGATTGCGCCCCAAACTTTTTCCTGATCAGTAGTTGAACTTGCCTTGATAGATTTTTCATTGAGAATATGCCATGTCTTCCAAAATGGATCGAAGTCAGTTTTTGTAGCGTTGTTTTCTTTATTTTCTATACCTACAACACTATCCACGTATGGTCTATCTGTGTATCCAAAATAAATACCGCCAATAAAAAAAGCCACACAGAGAAATGTGACGCCCAGAACTGCTCTACTTTTTTCGTTCAATTGCATGGGATAAGTATACACCTACGAAATAGTTTCGTCGGTAGTATTTTGTGGAGATTGTGGTAAAGATTCTACAAAGGTTGGCTCGATTTTATCTTTTGCAATCACGATACGCTTTCGCAAATATAAATACGCGGCGATGTAGATTGTGGCACCTGTAACGATATAGAGAGCATTACGAAATGCCACAGGAAAATGTAGAAATGGAAGTAGGGCAACCCATATACCTATATATTCAAAAAAACGTCTAATTGGTTTCATACGAAGTATCATAGCCTTATTTACCACCGATGACAATCACGAATTCACCACGGATTTTATCAGGATTATTTTTGTAATAATCCTGTAGTTGAGTAATAGTACCGTAGTTCCCTTCTTCAAACATTTTGGTAAGTTCGCGACCAATAAAAACCGGACGCATATATTGCTCAGTTTCATTGCCAAACGCTTCTGCTATTTCAGAGAGTGTTTTTTCAAATCGATGTGGCGACTCATACAAGACCGCAGTGTGTTCCAAGTTGGCAATAGTTTCAAAAAAAGTTTGTCGCCCCTTTTTTACAGGAGGAAAACCGTAAAACGTGAAAGGTGTTGCGGGAATTCCGGAAATTGAAATCGCAGCTGTGAGCGCTGAAGGTCCTGGTATAGCTTCTATTACAATACTATCGTCAGAAAAAGCCTCAC
>CALRFB010000029.1 GCA_943356455.1 Candidatus Nomurabacteria bacterium
GAGATAGCGGTAAGTAAATCCTCAAGGTGTTGTTCAAAACACGTGATAAACAATACCCGAATTTCAAGTTTTGCACCTTTGACACGCTCTGGTCGTCCAGGAAGATTTTTACCATCGAGTTTGAAACCAACAGGCAAACGGTGGAGAATCCTACGATTTTTTATCTCAAGATTTTCCTCTGCTGACTGCATTGCTTTCTGAATATCAAGCTGTGTGACTTCACCATCGGCTTTTGTAATAGCAACGCTACCCATTGCTGTTGTCGATTCGAGACCAATACCACCGACGGTTGCATAGACTCGTTGTATCTCCACCCCTGCATTTTTGGATGCTTCACGAAGCGCCTTCTCTATGGTTTTTGTAGCTTGCTCAATGTTGGTTATGTATCCATGTCGTAATCCGCGCGTAGCAGTAGTGCCCGTACCGATAATACGTGGTGCGCGTTCGCCTTTTACGTGTTCAGCCACCGCAACACGAGTTGCGTATGTACCCACGTCTATTCCGACAGTGATGTTTCTCATCATGATGTAAGGTATGAGCAGATATATGCGCGACGTTTAAGAGAAACGGCGCAAGAATATTTTTTCCGCTTTATCCATTCTACTACCATGATCGTATCCTTTCAAATGGAGCATTCCGTGTATAACTATGAAAACATTGTATTTTTTGATAGTCATGTCAAAATCGACAGCTTTTTTGTGGACGATTTTTTGGCAAATGAAAATTTCGCCGCTTTTTTTTGTAAGTGGGAAAGACAATATATCTGTAGCGTAATCATGACCACGATGTGCACCATTTAACTTCTTCATTTTTGCCTGCGTGACATAGACGAGTGACAATGAGTATCCAGTACCAAGCATGGCATTTTTCATGTCAAGAAAAGGCAAGCGTGGAAGCTTGCCTTTTGTGGTGTTTAAAATAGTTAGTGTTTCGTCCTGCATGAGGAGTTAGGAAACCTTACCGAGCTTTTTGAGGCGATCGTATTCGGCCTTGCGCTTTATACGGCGTATAGCACCGTTTTTAACGACGAGTTTCGAAGGCTTGCGTTCGCTGTAGCGGCTGCCTTTGACGAGACGGACAATGTTTGTGTCCTGGATTTTACGAGAAAAACGGCGCAAGAGACCTGCGTTGTTTTCATTTGTATTTCGCTTTACTTCAACTTGGTATGCTGACATGTCCTAAAAGATAGCACGTATTTGGGGAGTAGGCAAGAGGGGAAATATGGCTATTCTATGTCCACCCGTATAGCGATAGGGAGCGAAGAGAGCCTAGAATACAGGTCTTCGTCTAGGGTGTCGTTGGGATTCAGGGGAATGAGAGGCCAAAGCTCAGGTTCTATTTTCATTTGCATACGGGCATTGATCCGTCCTCGATCGCCTGGCATTTCAAAAAATTCCGGTCGATAGTCGTCAAAAATAACCTCCAGTTTCTTTATAGCTCCATCGATCGAACCCTTTGTGCCAGTAAACGATAAATTGATCAAGCGTCGATAGGGTGGGTAGCCCAGGCCTTCTCGCACTGTCCATTCATTGTCGGCAAACTCTTGAAATGTCCCACGCTTAACTCCTTCAAAAACCAATTCATTTGCATACCGTGTTTCAACAATGACGCGTTTAGAAAGTTCGGCGAGGCGCATCATCAGCTGCACGGCGCGCTCGGGTGCGTGATACAGTGGCATTGCAAAAAGACTATCGAGTGATGCCACGACAGAGAGATCAATATTTTCTGGCAAACGAGAAAGTGCCGCCTCTGTGCCGAGAAGAATTTTTTTCTTTCGATCGATAAAATCTTTGGCAGCTGCATCCATTTCGTTTTCTTTTTGACGTCCGTCTATCCGAGCGATGGTTGTTCCAAGCTCTATTCCCGAAAGCTCTTCTTTCGCTCGATCTATTCCAACGCCGAGCGGTATAAGATTCCAGCTACCACACCGAGTGCATGTGATGTCGGGGCTTTTATTTTCGTCGCATCGAGGGCAAAAAAATAGTCGTTCTGTATCAGAAAGGAGTGCGAGAGCGTGGCCACATTTTGGACAAGTTACGCCCTCACCGCAATCTTTACAAACGGTGGTTGAAGCATAATTTTTTCTATATGCAAAAACAAAAACACGGTCACCATTTAAAATTGTATTTTGAATTTCTGCCAGAACTTGGGGAGTAAAGGTTTGAAATGCACTGTGGTCGTTACGTTTTGTTGTCATATCAACAACGTCAACCGATTTGTGTGGCAAACGAAAACTTATTTTTTGAAGTGCTGTCGCTGTGCCGAGACGGAGCCTACCACTGGTTTTTAGTGACAGCATGCTGTCAGAAAAATACAAGGCTGCACCTATCATGTACGCATAGACTTCAGCAGCATGACGTTTGTCTATGAGTGGACGTCGTCGGTTTTCGTATAGATTTGAAGATTCATGTTCGACAATCAGGGCGCCGAGTTTTTTAACAGGCAAAATAGCAGCAAAAAAAGTACCGATGAGTAGTTGGGGATGAGTAGCAGCAGCCGCTCGTGCTACGAGTTCTTTTTGGGCTTTTTTATTTTCATCTCCTGTAAAGAATATTGTGTGTTCGGTAATTCCTTTTGCAAGCACATCACGCCACTCTTTGGCTTCGTGGATTGTGGGCAACATAATTGCAATCGATTCTTTTTTTGCAAAATATTCTCGAATTAATTTTTTAAAATAGACGATGCGATCATTTTTCGACGTCTGAATAAGTGTCGGCGAAATAACAACCGGTGAAATAAGTGCAGCTGGAGATGCTGGCAGTTTTTCTAAAATTGGATCAGCAAAAATTGCCGGCGTAATAGTAGAGAGGACAAGACCGGGGTGTGAAAGATAGTACCGAGCTAAAAGCTTGGCCGTTTTATATCGCGCACCACCATGGAGTGTTTGACCGAGGACCGTATCTATTTTTTTGAGTTGAAATGGTGATTTTTTAATTGTGCTCTTATCGGTAGTGATATCTTCTATACTATCAACGATGCCGAGCACCTTGCGTCCTCGAATAGCTATCTGTACGGTGTCGCCGACAGCCACTTCTTTTGAAGTGAAATATGAAAGCGGCCCGTGTGTTGGGCCCGCGCCGATTGGGTAAATGTGGACTGCTTTCATACCTCTAGGGTACCATGCTATAGTACCGTCACAAATGAGCATTTTCTCACGTAAAATTGGTATAGATTTAGGAACAGCAAATACGCTCGTCTACGTACCGGGCAAAGGCATTGTTTTAGCTGAACCTTCTGTGGTCGCGATTTCTGAACAGGACAATAAAATCCTTGCTATTGGGCGTGATGCCAAAGAAATGATCGGACGAACTCCCGAATCTATTGTTGCATACAGACCTCTCAAAGACGGAGTTATAGCTGACTACCGTGTTACGGAAGCCATGCTTCGGTATTTTATCCGAAAAGCGCTTGGACCACTTTCTTTTTTCAAACCTGATGTCATGGTTTCGGTCCCAGCAGGCATTACTTCAACCGAGCGTCGCGCTGTGGTTGAGGCGACTATTCGCGCCGGAGCCAAAAATGCATTTATTGTGAAGGAGCCGATTTTGGCAGCGATAGGTGCCGGTATTCCTATTTATGAATCTCGTGGACATATGATAGTTGACATCGGGGGCGGCACGACAGACGTCGCAGTGATTTCGCTCGGTGGTATCGTGGCTGCGACATCGGTTAAATGTGCCGGAAATAAAATCGATGTAGCGATCGCAGACTACATTAAAAAAACATTTAATCTCGCCATCGGGGATAAAACCGCAGAAATGGTCAAAGTAAAAATCGGCGCTGCTATCCCACTCGATGAAGAACTCACGGTTACTATCAAGGGACGTGATTACGTACAAGGATTGCCACGCACAGCAAATATTTCCACAAATGAAATCGTGCGAGCTATAGAGCCTGAACTTAAATTGATGATTAAAGCCATTAAAGATGTTTTGCAAGAAACACCACCAGAACTCGCTGCTGATATTATCGATTCAGGCATCACGATGACAGGTGGAACATCACAACTTCGTGGTTTTCCTGATTTGGTATATCGCAAAACTGGGGTTAAAGCCCAGATGGCAGATGAACCATTACTCTGTGTAGTAAAAGGTACTGGTATTGCTCTCGAACATCTCGATACGTATAAAAAAAGTATCATTAGTAAGAGATAAATACTGTACAATACTCGTATGGAAATCGATCAGCTGTTATCCGGAACCATTGCGCATGCATATATTTTTTATCGCAGTGATGCGCCAGGGGTTCTGCTTGTTCTAGAAAAGAAACATGGCATCACGTTCGGAGCCAGCCACAATGCGCTTTTATATGATGTTGAACAGTTCGGCATCGAGGACAGCCGTACGGTAACCGAGCTCGGAAATTTGCACGGCGAAGGGGAAACATATATCGCTATTGTGGCACGATCGCTCACGATCGAAGCACAGCATGCACTACTTAAAACATTTGAAGAGCCGCGGTCTGGAGTCCATTACTTACTTTTTATTGATCAACCAGATATGCTCCTTCCAACGCTTCGTTCGCGTTGTATTGTTTCGCGCAGACTTGGAGACGCGAGTGCACCACGCGAAAAAAATAAGCATCCTGATTTTTTAACTCTGACACTTACCGAGCGTTTTGCGTACATAGAAAAAATTTCTAAAAGTTTAAAAAAAGATGACCCACATGCATTTCGCGATGCCGCACTTTTAATTTGTGATTCAGTTATTGCAGATCTCGCATATACACTACCTGATACAAAATCAAAAAATAATTCTCAAATAAAAGATTCAAAGACGACATCAGAAGTACTTTCCCGTATTCTGGTATTACGAAGCTACCTCCACGATCGCGGTTCGTCAGCCAAGCAACTTCTGGAAGCAACGGCGATGCAGATAGAATTACTCGCTCGAAAATAATTAAAAAAAGCAATTTCTTGCGCTTTTTAGTTAGGCTGTTTTCTTTTTGTACGAAGACACTGACACATGATTTTCTATACCTATGTTGATAAGTGATACAATCTGCTCCAAGCCCTCATCAACTATTTGTTGCACTCGGGCATTGCAAATACCAAATTGATCACGAATAGTTTCAGTGCGTTGCTTGTCGATAAATTTTGCTTTCAAAATACTCACTGTACGTGGACTGATGGGGGAATTTTTACAATCAATAGTTTTGATAATTTTTGCAAAGAAATTGTCATGGTACCGCAAGTAGTAATTCATAGCGTAGAACCGAGGATCAGCAGTAATAGTTAAAGATAATTCCCTATATCTTTCTTTCATATCGAGTAATTCTCTTTTTATAAATAAGTAATTCGAGCCTTTCTCGACACAGTATTTATAGTAAGGAACTTTACCTGTTCGAATAAAGTTGAGCATCTTGTCTTCCGAAATGTCCAATACGTTTGCTGCTTCAGCAATCGTTAGAAACTTCTTCGGTAAATGATTGATCTTCATGTACTCTTTAATCGGTAATGTCTCAATTTTTACTGGAACATTTTTTTCGTTGACTATGATTTTCGCATTTACTTTTTTAGCTAGACCATACAATGTTCTGCGATCACTAAGTCGTAGTATTCGCATAAACCGCCCAATCGGCATAGTTTGCTCGCAAATAAGTACAGCGTCATCGCCTAAAGATTTCGTGAGCTGCTGTTCGGATATTTTGTTGTTAAGTGCCATAGATATGTTTTTTTGCACTATATAACTAAAATAGCACTTCGTCAATCATGAGTTGTGCAGACATTTGCTATACTTTTCTCTATATGGCATACCAATTCACCGAATTAGAAAAAGAATTTGCAGCGACCGAAGAACGCCTGTCTCGCGAATTTTCTTCGCTCAATACTGGCAGAGCAACACCACTTGTGCTCGATATGGTACAAGTGGAAAGCTATGGTTCTCGTATGCCCATCAAAAATGTGGCATCGGTTTCGATCGAAGACCCAAAGACACTCCGTGTTGCCCCGTGGGATTCGAGCTTGATAAAGGAAATAGAACGAAGTATCCAAGCTGCCAACCTTGGACTTTCACTTGCGACAGATGAATCTGGTTTGCGAGTTATTTTTCCGCAACTAACTACTGAATCTCGACAACGTCTCGTTAAGTCGATGAAAGAACGCCTCGAAGAAGCTCGTATCGCTATCCGTAAATCCCGCGAAGCTGTCTGGGAAGATATTCAAGAAAAAGAAAAAGCCGGTACTATGACCGAAGACGATAAATTTCGGGGCAAGGAAGATCTTCAAAGGCGTGTCGACGCTGCAAACAAAAAGCTAGAAGATTTGTTTGAAAGAAAAGAGAAAGAAGTTCTCGAAGGCTAATATGGGATTTCTACTACTCATCGTCATACTCGGTATCGTTGTTGTCGTTCATGAATACGGCCACTTTATTGCTGCTAAAAAATTTGGTGTAAAAGTTGAAGAATTTGGATTTGGTTTTCCCCCACGAGCTACAACACTTTTCAAGCGTGGCGAAACAGAATTTACTCTCAATTGGATCCCGTTTGGCGGATTTGTAAAACTTTTTGGTGAAAATCCAGATGACGCAACGCGAGCGGAAGAAGATCAAAGTCGCAACATGAACAGCAAGGCCAAATGGAAACAAGCCGTTATTTTGATCGCTGGCGTAACGATGAATTTTATGTTGGCTGGACTACTTTTTTCTATTGGCTACATGACAGGCATGCCTGTATCTATTGATTCTGATAATACAACTGCAACAAACCGTCACGTTATCATCAGTTCTGTGCAAAAAGGTAGCCCTGCCGAAATTGCTGGCTTGCCAGCTGGTATACAGCTTGTAGCGCTCGATGGTGACGCAAATGTTGTTGCGACAGTGGAAGCAATGCAACAATATGTTGGAGGTCACGTCGGAAAACCGATTCTGGTTTCATATACAAAAGATTCTCAAGCTGTTGAAAGTGTCACGATTACACCAAAGGAAAATGGTGCTACTACCGGCCGTGCCGGCATCGGTGTTTCGCTTGATTATATCGGTGAAATTCATCTGTCTTTTTTCAAGGCAATCGGCCAAGGGTTTGCGACAGCGGGACGCATGGTCGCTCAAATTCTCGTTTATTTCGTAAAATTCATTGGCGGTATGTTTGGTTCATCCACTGGAGTTTCAGGTAACGATGTCACGGGACCTGTCGGTATCGCAGGACTTGCTACACAAGCAATGCATATGGGTTTTGTGTATCTGCTGACATTCATAGCAATCATTTCAGCCAACCTAGCTGTGCTGAACTTGTTGCCTTTTCCAGCTCTCGATGGCGGCAGACTTCTTTTCCTCGGCATAGAAGCGATTA
>CALRFB010000030.1 GCA_943356455.1 Candidatus Nomurabacteria bacterium
ATAGACGATACTGGAACGTATTGGATCAAAGACTTGGCTCTCGAGCTACCTTCAGTCACTTTCTTTTTTGAAGGCGGCCTCGTATCATTGGTGAAGTTTACCAACAAACACCAGAAACCTGTTCACGATAAAATATTTTACGTTCAAAAAGAAATCGACAATGTCGGAGTTGAAGTTGCACTGCAGTATGTCGATGACATAGCCGATCGCCTCATGCCTTTTGCAAACAACATTTACACTGCTGAAGGCGGTACACACATTGCTGGTTTCAAGATGGCACTCACTCGCCTCATCAATTCCTTTGCCAAAAAAAATCAGGTACTGAAAGAAGTAGACGGTGCATTTACCGGAGACGACGTACTCGAAGGTCTAACCGCTATCGTTTCAGTTAAGCTTCCCGAAATCCAATTTGAAGGTCAAACCAAAGCTAAACTTGGATCGACTGAAGCTCAGGGTGCTGTCCAAAAAGTATTTGGAGAAGCATTCGAACAATATCTCGAAGAAAATCCAGATGATGCCAAAGCCATTATCGGCAAATCTGTCCTTGCTCTGCGTGCACGAAAAGCTGCAAAGGCTGCGAAAGATTCTATCCTTCGCAAAGGTGCGCTCGAAGGCATGACACTACCTGGTAAACTCGCCGACTGTCAATCAAAAGACGCTAGCGAATCTGAAGTATTCATCGTAGAGGGAGACTCGGCAGGTGGTACTGCCAAAATGGGACGTGATCGGAAGACCCAAGCCGTGCTTCCACTGCGAGGTAAAATCTTGAATGTTGAACGTGCTCGACTCGACCGCATGCTCGGTAGTGAGCAGATTAAAAATTTGGTCATCGCTATGGGCACATCGATCGGTGATACATTTGCATTGGACAAGATTCGTTACCATAAAATTATCCTTGCAACAGATGCCGACGTGGACGGTGCACACATCCGTACACTTATTTTGACATTGATGTTTAGATATTTCCGAAGCGTTATTGATGCTGGCTATGTGTACATTGCCCAGCCACCACTCTACAAAATCAAACGTGGCAAAGAAATTATGTATGCATATTCAGATGAAGAAAAAATGAAATTCATAGGCGGTGATGTTGAAATCGAAGAGATTGAAGCTATTGCCGATGACGATGCTCCAGCTGAAACTGAAGAGGAAACTGAAGCAAAAAATAAAAAAGCAGCGATGAAGGTCCACATCCAACGCTACAAAGGTCTCGGTGAAATGAATGCCGACGAACTTTGGGAAACAACAATGGATCCGGCTCGCCGTATTCTCAAGCAGGTAAGTATCGATGATGCCGAAGAGGCGAACAAGGTGTTCGATACTCTCATGGGTTCTGAAGTTGCTCCCCGTAAATCGTTCATCCAGTCGAATGCGAAGATGGCGAAACTAGATATATAAGCAAATAAAAAACACCTCTTTCTCGGGTACGGAAATTTTCTACTGAAAATTTCCTCGGCCCGTCGGCCTGCGGAGCCCCTCGAAAGAGGTGTTTTTTATTTGTATGATTAGGAGCGATTTTTAATTTCTTCTGATATTTTCTTTATAAATTCTTCAGCTGAATTTGCTTCTTTTGAGCCTTCGCGTTTTTCGATCGAGAGTGTACCTGATTCTATTTCTTTATCACCCACAACGATGATGTACGGAGTGTGCAGCGTTTTGGCAGCATGGATGCGCTTACCGAGGCTATTGTTGTCGTCGTATATTTCAGCACGAATCATTTCAGAGCGAAGTTTATTTTGAAGGTCTTTTGCAGCAGCAACATGTATATCTTTAACTGGGACGATAGCAACCTGAAGCGGTGCGAGCCAAGTAGGGAAGTTTCCTGCATAGTGTTCAATCAAGAAACCGATAAAGCGTTCGTGTGTACCAAGTGGAGCGCGGTGGATACAGAGTGGCGTTTTTTGAGTGCCATCTTTGTCTGTGTAGACGAGACCAAATCGAGCAGGAACTGCGAAGTCGACTTGGTTTGTCGCCAGTGTAAATTCGCGACCGATTGCGCTCCAAACTTGTACGTCGATTTTTGGACCATAGAAAGCCGCTTCGTTCGGAACTTCAACAAAAGGAATGTTGGATTCGATCAGCACATCACGAACCATTTTTTCTGTCTTTGCCCAAAGTTCTGGCTGGTCAACATATTTTTCACCAAGCTTTTTCGGATCGTGAGTAGAAAGACGCATGACGTATTTATCGACGCCAAAGATTTTGAAATATTTTAAATACATTTCGTTCACAGCGCGAAATTCATCTGCAAATTGCTCCTCGGTACAGTAGATGTGCGCATCGTTCATCGAAAGTGAGCGAACACGCATGAGACCAAAGAGTTCACCGGATTTTTCATGACGATAGACAGTGCCGTATTCAGCGAGGCGAAGTGGAAGATCGCGGTATGACTTTGGGCGAGCTGCAAACACTTTGTGGTGATGCGGACAGTTCATTGCGCGCAAATAGTATTTGCCGCCATCATATTCCATTGGAGGGTACATTGAATCTTCGTAGTAGGGAAGGTGACCAGAAGTTTTGTACATCGATTCCTTCGCAAGGTGAGGAGTTTTGACGCGATCGTAACCGCCGAGGAATTCAGTTTCTTTGGCTAGCTTTTCAAGTTCTTCGGTAAGGACGCCGCCATTTGGAAGCCAGAGAGGAAGACCAGCACCCACATCATCATCAAAAGAGAAAATATCCATTTCAGCGCCGAGCTTTCTGTGGTCGCGCTTTTCCGCCTCAATTTTCATTGCTTCGTATTCCTTAAGCTTTTCTTCACTTTCAAATGCTAGGCCGTAAATACGTGTGAGCATTTTGTTTTTTTCACTACCGCGCCAGTAGGCACCAGCGATTCGGTCGAGTTTAAAAGAATTCGGCGTGATTTCTTTAGCCGGATTATCTAAATGTCCACCACGGCAAAGATCAGTAAATTCATGAGCACTGCCTGCACCGGATGTGTACGTTGTGAGGCCAGTTGCCGCTTACTCTTCGATGAGTTCATTTTTAAATTCATTTTTTGCCTCGTCAGCTGAAACTTCACGGCGATCTATACTTGTCCATGTCGGCAAGATCTCACGCATTTTGGCTTCGATTTTTGGCATGACATCGTCGCCAATTTTGATACCACCGTCGGCAGTGCCAAGGTCGATGTCGTAGTAGAAGCCATTTTCAACAGCTGGACCAAGCGTTAGTTTTGATCCTGGGTAAAGTTCGAGCACGGCTGCACCTAAAAGGTGGGCGAGGGTATGGCGCAGAGCGTGAAGTTTCTGTTCGTTTTCAGCAACATTTTTAGTAGCGTTTTGTTCTTCGTTCATATGGACCATACTACCATGTAAGACAGCGTTGCAAAAGCGTTACTTTGTGGTATTATATCCAGACAACGTTGTAAAAAATGTTGAAAATAAACGCATATCGCGGGGTAGAGAAGAGGCATCTCGTAAGGCTCATAACCTTAAGACCCACGTTCGATTCGTGGCCCCGCAACAATACACAAAAGGCACCTCTCGGGGTGTTTTTTGTTGAAATGAAAGAGAATGTGTGGTAATTTGATGGTACTTGTCGGGGTAGCTCAGTTGGTAGAGCACGGGACTCATAAGCCCGGGGTCGTGGGTTCAATCCCCACCCCCGACACAAGCCGGAACAGTCCGGGAAAGTTCGCACAAAATCGGAATATAAGTTATTCTGTTTTTACTGCTCATTTGCGGCCGTATATACATGCGTCCGCGTCATTCGCAGAAAAACCGAATATAGGATATTCTGTTTTTACTGCTCATTTGCGGCCGTAGCTCAACTGGTTAGAGCACTCGCCTGTCACGCGAGAGGTTGCCGGTTCAAGTCCGGTCGGCCGCGCAAGATTGGACGAAGCACCTCGAAAGAGGTGTTTTGTCTTTCTGGGTCAAGGTTTTCTTCCAGTTCCAACCGACTTATTTCGGCTTCAATCATATAATGAAATAGAAGCGGAGGTGGCAGAAGTGAAAACCGCCCCTCAAGATAGTGCTGTTCATCAAAGTTACTGCTCGTCGTGCGGTGAGCATACTTCCAACGAACAAAAGTTTTGCGGAAGCTGTGGTGCGCCTGTACCAATAAAATAGCTATGTTTTGCAAATCATGTGGCAATGAAATAAAGGTCGGGACAAAGTTTTGCGTTAAGTGCGGGCAGGAGATAATCACGCCTCCCACCGTAACGATAAAATCCAAGAAACTTTTTTCAAAAAGAACGCTGGGTATTATCGCCATATTCGCTCTCGCTACGCTTGTAGCGGTGACGTTTTACTATAATATGAAGGACACAAGTAGAAGCACGGACCAAAACATAGCTTCTTCGGTAGTAAACATATATTGTACGGGCGAAACGGAAGAAGATACCTACGGTGGCTCGGGTACTATCATGAGTGAGGATGGCTGGGTTCTGACGAACGCCCATATAATTCCTACTGCGGAGACGGAGTCCGATGGAACAGATAGTTGCCTAGTAATTTTGCCTGACCCAATTACTGGCTCACCAGACGAAATGTACACAGCATATCCAGTAGTCGTTGTCGATTTGAGCGAAAAATATGATTTAGCTTTTATAAAAATAAATGATGTTTATTACGACCCAGAGGAGGGAAAAGCATATGGTGAGTACCCGAAAATTTTCCCTGCGTATGACAGTAATAGGTATTGTAAGAACGAGAATGTAAAACTAGGTGAACCAGTTAGAATTTACGGGTACCCATCAATTAGCGGCGGTTCTGCCCTTACTGTAACGGATGGAATAGTAAGTAGTTTGATAATAGATGAGGGCTACATAATAACTTCCGCAAAAATAAGTCATGGTAATTCTGGGGGTTTGGCTGTAGACCAATATGGTTGCAGAATTGGAATACCGTCAATGGTTAGTGGAGATGAGTATGAAAGTCTGGGAGTAATTATTTCCAATGATTTGATAACAGAGTTCCTACAAGAAGTAAAAACAACCACTGACTCTCAATAGGGACTTGCTGGCACCGCTGTTTTGACTTAGCCCCAGAAAACGCTTAATTTATACTTTATATACGCGACTTTCTGCCCTATACCTTAAATAACTGGTAAAATGAAGCTGAAATGGCTATATTTTAAGGGGTAGATTTAGCTTGACTAAACACTATAAATATGCTATTATGTAAGTATAGTTCTTTAATACTTTTGCGACTGTGGTTGTAGCCAAAAAGTCCTTATCTTATAGGTGCTTTCTGGCTATGACTACAGCAACGATGCTAGTAGTCCAATGGCATAAACATTGATGAGTCCGATGTATATCGGATGTGTCAAAAAAATGTAAACACAATGTCGAAACCAACTGATTTCGGTGTTGGGCTTATGCACGAAACTGCTATCACCGCATCCAAAGTAGGATGGGAGCCCGATGATTTTGCAACTCTATCAAAAGATGAAAATCTGATGAAATTGTTTCGCGGCGTACTACGTGGTACCCATGAAATAAAAGGAATTGAACACGTTATTGACTGTAATGCTCAACCGTTCATTCCCGACGGATGGAAAGTACAAGAACACCAGAAAGGTGGCATGGTTAAGTTCGATGCTACAAAGACGGAGTTCTACCTCTCCAAAAAGCAAAAGGGCAGCACTATCGAAGGCAACAAGCTCCGCAAGGAACTTGAAGGCAAGAAAGTAATGAACGCTAACGTGCTCGATTACTTACTCGCTAACCCAAAAGCCATTCCTGATGACTGGAAGCAAGATGAAAAGGGGAATACCCGCTACATCTTTTTCTGGGGTACGATTTACCGCGACTCGGACGGCGGCCTCTATGTCCGTTACCTGTGTTGGCGCGACGGGCAGTGGCGCTGGAGCCTCTACTGGCTTGGCAATGTCTGGAGGTCGAACGACCCTGCGCTTCTCGCAAAATAGTTCTTTACACTCGAACACTGTGACTTCTTTTGACCCTTTGATTTTTGTCCTTTGTCCGCGTTGAAAAAGTTTTGAAGGTTTTACAAATCTCCGTCCCTGCTCAAAAAGCAGGGATTTCTTTTTATGTTAAACTTGAAATGGTTTTAGGCGAATATGACGGCGGCTACGGCTACCGACTGCCGACGCCAGCATCTTCTCCATCCAGAATACTTGCGGCCACGGCTTCAAGTAGCGCGGTGTATTAGAGCTAAAAAAATGAAGATATTTGGTACGCCGTGCTAGGTGATTATTATCACAAATACGATACAATCCCGAGAGTATTCAAGGGGTGGTGCAATGGAAGGCACGTCGTGCATAACCGCAACTCGAATGGCAACCTCTACGTCCGTTACCTGTATTGGAACGACGGTAGGTGGAACTGGAGCAACAACTGGCTCGACAATGACTGGAAGTCGAACAACCCTACGCTTCTCGCAATCATCTTCACTTTCTCTCTCAACTAACCGTTGGGAGAGTTTTGTTTTGTCAGTTGCCCGTTCCAACCACCGAGCATCTTCCCGATTTCTTCGATCTTAACTGATAAGGCAATATATTTTTTATCGTCTATAGATTTGGTTTCCCAAAGGACCATGAGCAGGATTTTGAGCGTATCTACTTTTCGCACCGCGAGACGCACGTACGGTTGCTTTTCTGACTTCGGTAAAAAACTTGCTACCGCTATGGCTTCCATTACTTCAACAAAAAATGTATCAATCCGAGTCCCCAGTGAGTAACGATGGGTTTTGGGTAATTCCTGATAATATCCATACCAATGAAT
>CALRFB010000031.1 GCA_943356455.1 Candidatus Nomurabacteria bacterium
AATCCGATCACCTACGCATGTAGCGATGGTACCGACAATGACTCCGATGGTCTTACTGACTTCCCTGCTGATCCAGGTTGTACATCTGCAACTGATGCAAACGAAACCAATACGACACAGCAAGTGTATGCTTGTAACGATAACATCGATAACGACGGCGACGGACTTGTAGACACACAAGACCCGGGTTGTATGACGTATTTCGACAATGATGAATATAACGTTACAATCACTGGTCACGCACCAACAGCAACAACAACTTCTGCAACAAGCATTGGTTCGTATGACGCTGTCCTTGGCGGATCCGTTGTAGCAAACAATTCGTATACCTACTACTGGTTTGAATATGGAACAAATAGTTTCAGCAATACATCTAGCCAAATGTCATTTGGTACAGGTAGCGGCAACGTTAACCAAGCAATTGGTAGCCTTACACCAAACACCAACTACCAATTCCGTATTTGTGCTTCAAACTCATACGGTCAAAACTGTGGTAGTACAATGAACTTCACATCAGTACAAACAGGTTGTACTTCAAACTGTGGTGGTTGTACATACAACTGTGGTACCACAAATACTGCTCCAACTGTAAACACTTCTTCTGCAAGCAATGTTACCGACACAAGTGCAACAGTATACGCATACGTTACAACCAATAGTGGAAATACTGCATCAGTGTGGTTTAAATATGGCACAGGCGGAAACACTGGCTATACTACATACGCCACACAGCAAACTATATATGGTTCACAGTCTGTAAATGCATTCCTGACAAATCTTCAGCCAAATACTGTGTACTCATTCCAAGCTTGTGCTTCAAACCAGTATGGCCAGAACTGCGGAACTGTTCTCTCTTTCCTCACCACAAACACAAATGCCTATGTGCCGACGCAGCCGCCTTATTATCCGTCGTACCCAACGTATCCTACGCAACCACAACAGCCGATTGTGATTTACACAAACACTGGTGGATACGATTACGGTACTGGCTCAAGTAACCTTGCTAGCCTCAAGATCAATGCTTCACGTAGCGAAGTTGTTCGTAACGATGTCGTATCATACAATGTTACGCTCACCAACGACAGCAATCGCAGTCTTAAAAACGTTAAGATCAATGTTAGTGCTCCCGCCGATCTCGTCATCACGTCGACATCAACAGGTGAACTTTCATTCAATACAAATTCTGTAACAGTAGCGTTTAGCTCAATCGCTGCCGGTGATAGCCGAAGTGTGACAGTAACAGCGCATGTCGCAAGCAACACAACAGCTTCAAGCTTTGTTGTTCATGCTGATGCGAGCTACCTCAATACTTCTTCAGGAGACCGCGAAACGGTTACTGCGGAAGTTATGACTGGTGTTACTCGTAACGGTCTTCTTGCTGGTGCATTTGGTGCTGGTTTCGGTGGTGGAATCATTTGGTTCCTCATCATCATATTGGTGATACTTCTCGGTGTTTTGGCTTTCAGCCGATCACGTCGTGAACCGAAATACGAAACTCACATGCCCCCAAGCCGCTGGCCAACGAAGTAATACAAAATATTAAAATAAAAAATCCTCCATATGGAGGATTTTTTATTTGTGTCTTAACTCAAAGTGAGGTTTTTTTGTTTTAGGAATAACTTTTGAGAGGAGCGACGGCGCCGGACAGAGAAAATTTCTAGCAAGAAATTTTCGTCTCTTCCCAAAACAAAAACCGAACGATATTAATCCCACTTAATCTCCCCCGTCTTATACTCCGTTACGCGAGTTTCAAAAAAGTTTTTTTCCTTACGTAAGTCCATGATTTCGCTCATCCATGGAAATGGATTTTCATTGCCGTAGACTTTAGTGAGACCGATGCGTTCCAATCGACGGTCGGCGATATACTGTACATATTCTTTCACTGTTGCCGCATTGAGTCCCAATATTCCGCGTGGTAGACAGTCGTCAGCATATGCATTTTCTAGTTCAACAGCACGTTTGATTTTTTCTGTAATATCTTGCCTGAAAGCTTCTGTCCAAATCTCGGGATTTTCATTTTTGATTTCATTTATCAAATCTGCTCCAAATGCGAGGTGTACGGATTCGTCACGCAAGATAAATTGGAATTGTTCACCAACACCAACCATCTTGTTTTGTCGCAAAAATGAAAGCATCATGACAAAACCAGCATAAAAGAAAATACCTTCCATGATGATGTAGTAACCAACGAGGTCATGTACAAACTTTTGCATATTTTCTACAGAGTCAGTTTTGAAGTTGACATCAAAAATAGATTTTGTCATTTCAACAACAAAATCATCTTTATCCTTGATCGAAGGAATCGTTTGATACATCGAATACACTTCGTCTGGATTGAGGGAGAGCGTATCGCAGCAGTAAATGAATGTGTCTGTGTGCACAGCCTCTTCGTATGCCTGGCGGAGAAGGTACTGACGGCATTCAGGATTCGTAATATGTCGGTAAATAGCGAGAACTATATTGTTGGCAGTTAGGGATTCCGCTGTCGAAAAGAAACCCATGTTCCACATAATCAAACGGCGCTCGTCATCAGAAAGACCCTTGGCGCTTTTCCAGGTTTCCAAATCTTTCTGCATATTTACTTCTTCAGGTGTCCAGTTATTGGCAACACCATTTTTGTAATGTGTACGCGCCCATTTATATTTCATCGGCAGAATCTTATTGGGATCAGTCGAACTGTTATTCAGAATTGTCTTTATTTCTTGTGCCATATAATTGCTGCTAATTAGTAAACATCAGAGTACCTCCTACCTTTCAAAAAACTGTTATTGGCATGATTCACAAATTTCTCCGTCAAACACATATATTTCGGGCTTCGTATCCTCCATATCGACAGCGATAGCTTCTTCGATTTTTAGTACCTCTGGCGTAGTATCGTAGCTTTTATTTATATCTAGCGTAGATTTCTCAACTGCTGACGCACCGAGCGAGCGAAGGTAGTATGTTGTTTTTAATCCCATATACCACGCCTGCTTGTACACATCTCCGATAGCTTTACCGGATTGTGAATTGGTAAAGATATTTACAGACTGAGACTGATCT
Source organism: Candidatus Nomurabacteria bacterium (assembly GCA_943356455.1). Lineage (GTDB taxonomy): Bacteria > Patescibacteriota > Minisyncoccia > Phycocordibacterales > UBA9973 > JAGOSA01. The sequence continues at coordinate 3,043 of CALRFB010000031.1, forward strand.
ATCCATTTACCCCGATAGGCTGCATGCTTGATAATCCACATCGGATCGATTTCAAATACTTCTTTGTATTTATTACGAATGTGTTCAGGTATTTCTCTGATATTTTTCAGGCTACCATCGTAGTATTTGAGTTTTTCGACAACAGTCGGGGTCCACAAGCCAAGTGGACGAAGTTCTGCTATCAGGTATTGGTTCACAACAGTAAACTCACCTGAAAAATTGGATTTAACGTAGAGGTTTTTGTATATCGGCTCGATCGATGGTAGGGATCCGGAAATGTTAGCAATAGTTGCAGTTGGAGCGATCGCCATACAGTTTGAATTGCGCATACCATATTTTTTTACATGATCACGAACAGGAGTCCAATCCATACGCGACACCATGTCTACGTCTGTTGGTATACCACGCTCCTCTTCCATGAGCTTGAGTGTGTCTATCGGGAAAAGTCCGCGATCCCATTTGGAACCCTTGAAACTAGTGTAAGCACCTTTTTCTTTTGCAAGCAAACTAGAGGCGTAAATGGAGTGGTAAGAAATAAATTCCATTGTTTCGTCTGAAAAAGTCACGGCTTCATCGGAATCAAAACTCATATCGGTTGCGTAGAGTGTATCTTGAAGACCCATGATACCAAGTCCGACTGGTCTATGACGCATGTTTGAAGTCGCACCTTCTTTTGTGGGATAGAAATTGATATCGATAACATTGTCGAGCATGCGCATCGCTGTGTGAATAGTTTCTTCAAGCATTACTTTGTCGAGCTTGCCGTCTTTGACGTGAGTAATGAGATTGATCGAACCCAAATTACAAACGGCAGTTTCTTCGGCGGAAGTATTGAGTGTAATTTCGGTACACAAGTTGGAGCTGTGAACGACACCGACATGGTCTTGTGGAGAACGTATATTTGATGGATCTTTGAAGGTAATCCACGGATGGCCGGTCTCAAAAAGCATAGTGATCATTTTCCTCCAGAGTTGGTTTGCGGGTACTCGTTTGAATAGACCGATCTTACCTTCGTCGGCCATTTTTTCATATTCGACGTATTTTTCTTCGAACTTTTTTCCGTACAAATCATGTAGGTCTGGGACTTCTTCTGGTGAGAAAAGCGTCCATGGTTCATCTTGTTCAATACGCTTCATAAATAAGTCTGGTATCCAGTGTGCAGTATTTATGTCATGGGTGCGACGGCGGTCGTCACCAGTATTTTTACGGAGATCGAGGAATTCTTCCACGTCGAGGTGCCATGTTTCCAAGTACACAACAGTTGCTCCACGACGCTTTCCGGAACGATTGATCGAAGCAGTTGTAGCGTCAACAATTTTCAAAAACGGAATAAGTCCCTGAGAACCGGTATTAATCGATTTCACGAGTGCATTTGTCGCACGAATATTTGTCCAGTCATTGGCAACACCACCTGACCATTTTGCAAGCTGGGCATTGTCACCGATGCATTTAAATATATGGGCGAGATCGTCGTCCACTGTCGTAAGGTAGCACGATGACATCTGTGGATGTGTCGTACCGGAGTGAAGTAATGTCGGTGTCGAAGGCACAACACGGAGTTGTGAGATGCTATTGTAAATCTTTATAGCGGAAGCTGTTTTGTCTGATTCAAGTAATGACAAACCCATAGCAATACGCATCCAGAAATATTGTGGGACTTCGAGGAATTGTTGTTCGTGGTCACGCAAGAAATAGCGATCGAAAAGTGTCTGGGCCCCGAGGAAAGAAAAAAGTTTGTCGCGATTTGGTTCAAGCGCCGCAGCCAGTTTGGTGAAATCGAAGTCATTCATGCGTGGATCTAGGCGCTTCCCTTGTATTCCTTTTTCAATTTGTATTTTCAAACCGTGGCGGTATTTCTTTTCAAAGTCTGCATCTGCTTCGCTAACATCGAGGACTGCATGGTAAGTTTCGGCAAAAAGGAATCGCGCAGCCACGAGCGAATACGCGTGATCGCGTTCAATGCGAGCCTTGAGTGCCATGGTGACAGCTTTGTTTATTTCTGATGTCGGAATACCATCGTAAAGGTTGCGCTTGGTTGTACTCACTACATCTTCGACATCTATATAGGCCTCGAGACCTGTTGCGTGGAGCTTTACAGCTTTTCTGATTTCATCAATATTGAAAGTAACGAGATCGCCATTCCTCTTCTGAACTAAAATCTCACTCTTTTCTATTTTTTCTAAACGTTCTTTGTCTTTATCTGCACGCATACGACTACGCTCGGCACGGTAAAGGATGTATGCGCGAGAAACTTCGAAATGACCTTTGTCGGCAATCGTTTTTTCTACTAGGTTTTGGATTTGTTCAACGTGTGGCGTGTTGTCTTGTATTGTAGATTCAAGTTCGCCAATCACAGCCGAAGCAATTTCTGAAAATAGATCATCTGTGGCTTCGATACCACAAGCTGTATAGGCTCTACCAATAGCTTTTTCGATACGGGCACGATCAAACGGCATCACATCGCCGCTACGTTTCTTAACAAATTCAATGGTCATATTTTAAAAAAAGAAAAAACCTAGATAATAATGGCTAACCCTCTTATTTTAGCGAACTTGGACCGCTCGAACTATGTGGATTTCTTCCAAAAACTATGCCAAGAAACATATGCTTCAGCCTGTAAAGCCACATGTCAAAATCGCCTTTGAAACTAGTGTAATTCTGAAGATGTAAACGAAACAGTGTCCCCAACAGCAAAATGATTTTTTTCAGCCTCACCAGCAGACACTTCGAGCACATATTGTGCCTCTTCGTCGGGACTATACACGGACGGATACGAGCTCGGTTGTACATCTTTGGCTATGGTCACAATGTGTTTATCCGCAGCAATCCAAATCATATCGAGCGGTATAAGTGTATCTTTCATCCAAAAACCGTAGCTGCCAGGTTCAGGAAATACAAAGAGCATACCTGTCCCTAGAGCAAGAGATTGTCGTCCACCTAGACCCTTGGTTTGTTCCTCCTCTGTTGTTGCGAGTTCTGCCATGTAAGACACAGAGGTATATGCCAAACTGTCTGGCGTATTGTGAATAGTTATCAATGCAGAATGAGGAGGAATTTTATTCATACCAACCCCACGGTCTAAAATTGAATAGAATGCACCGAGTAAAATAAGCACAAAAAGTACTAAAAATATGCCTCGTTGTATACCACCTCTACTTGTATTCATTAAAATATTTCTGGGTTATGGTTTAACTTAGTGCAAGTATACGTCGTACCAGCAACAACAAAAACACCCAAATTGGGGAAACCAACTTGGGTGTTTTTGTATTCGTATTCTTCTTTGTAATATGTGAAATAGGTTATGTGTGCTCTTTTGTTCCGTTCAATAGCGATCTTATCGCCATACACAGGATCTTTGCCCTGAGTCATGCAGTTTGGTACTCTGCCAAAACCTTCTGTGCTCAATTGAGGCACAGAATACCGACCAGATCAATGCTATCCGCGCCGAAGCGCAATAGAATGTGTTCTGTATGAATTAATCCACGAGCAGCTTCCGCTACCCGTGCCTTGTTACGACTTATTCCCTGTCACCGAGCTTACCGTAGGCCCTCCTTATGGAGAGATTTCGGGTACTCCCGGCTCCCTTGACTTGACGGGCGGTGAGTACAAGACTTGAGAACGTATTCACCGCGGTATGTCTGACC
>CALRFB010000032.1 GCA_943356455.1 Candidatus Nomurabacteria bacterium
TTGCACCACCAGCAACAGTAACACCCGCAGTCGAGAAAGAACCTGATGCGCCACCACCGACGGTCAGAGTATTCGTACCAGCTGCACCAGGCGAAGGTACAGTTGTAGCTCCTGTTACGGTGAAGGCTACGCCGTTACTTACGGTCATTGCTGTTGCTGCTGTTGAAGCAGCAAAAGTCAATGCTGTAATCGAAGCAGTTGTGTCTGCAGTAAGTGTCACACCCGAGTTTATAGTTAGTGAATCGCCAGTGCCTGGTCGTAATCCTGTACCAGCACCACCGGAAGCCGCACCTGTACAACTAGTAAAACTGGCGGTAGCGCTCCAGGTTCCAGTAGCAGTAGCGTTGCAAGCTGCGTCTGAAGCTATTTGCCAACTACGGCTTTCTTGAAATAAAATCTGCTCATTGTTGGAAGTGAATACAGCAGGCCCAATAAGGAAAAATTCTGGACTGATGTTTGGAGCATCGAATACATAACCCAGTGTACGAGTTTCTCCAGCTTCTAGTGATATATTCCACGTAATAACCTGGTCTTGCACATGTGGTGTGATATCGTCGTAGTGACCATTGAATTCCGATTGGGTAATCTCAAAACTTGCCGGTACTGTTTCTGTAATAGTTCCTTGCCAACTCGTCGGTGATGTAACTTCGAGAGTAACTGGGTATGTTGCCCAAGGATAAATACGTGTTGGTGCTTGTCGGATAACAGTGACAGGAACACTCGGTGCAACCTGAAATGCATCGGTAACAGCTTTTGTGCCGTTCTCTGTAATAGCGGTAAGCGTCAAGCTGTAAGTACCTATTTCATTTGGTACAGAATAATGCGCGTAGTAATCTGGTACATCGATGACGTTGTCAGGTCCACACCGTGAGTCACGAACTACAGTTGTATCGTCTGTTGTAAATGTTGTTATTGTTGACGAGGGCGATGTTATCGTAAGTGTTACATCAGCATTACATATAGTGTGACCAACATCGTTGAGTACACCAATTTGAATATACGCATCATCACCATTTTGGTATATCGTCTTATCAAAGTTCAGTGCAAGCACTCCCCATGTGAAATTTTGATCGGAAACAATAACAGCTTGTGGTGTATGAAGAGATATGTGAAGTGTATAATACCCAGGACGAAAATCTCGCGAAGGGCGAACTCGCACTTCACGATGGGAGCTACCGTTTACAGATACGGTTACTATTTCAGTTTCAATATCTGTAGGATCACCGTTTGCATCATAAACAACGGCATCTATTTGCCCAGAATATGCGTAAACTTGAGTAGGTTTAAAAAGATACGAAATGACTCGTTTAATTTTATAAAAAAAAGAGACAGGCGTCTCGCCTGCTGGTAGTGCTGGTGTGGTTATTATATCACTACCAGGAACTACGGGAATGACTATTTGTTTTAGTGGATCGAGAATGGTGTCTGGTGTAATAACAGGAACAACTTGATCTCGTACTGGCTCACCCAACACACCATTGGCATCCTCAATAACTTCAATTTTTTTCTCATCAAGCAGGCTGGACAAATCATCTACGTTGTAATTTTGATCATTGACCGTAAACGTTGGTGTTTCTCCTGATTGAAAATTTTCTTTGCCAGTAACAATGCCGAGCGATGGATCTTTGACGAGCACTTTTGGTGGATTGAGTATTACTTCATTGTCCTTGTGCGAAACGGTGAGGTAGACGCTGTCGAGGTATACGACAACAGGCTCATCAACTGTCGGCAAACTCTTCAGTTCGATTTGAAGCTTACTGATGGAGCCCCAGTCAATCATGGGTTCGTTGATCTGAAATGATGCCGATCGCCAATCTTGAGCGCTTACATACCCGAGGTGTTTCCATTCTGTACCGTCGAGAGAGTACAGTGCTTCGAGAAAGTCTCCGGCCCGAGCTGTATCGTCGGCAACAAATGGAGTGATGTCTATAGCTGTAGTCTCTGGTTCTCCTGTGCTCGTGTCAGTTTTGAGTGGCACTGGTGCTGGTTCGACTTCTTGTGCTCGCGCTATTGAAAAAAATCGAGAACTAACTGATTCACTAGATGGAGAAGATTCTGGTGATGGAGCTACGTCTTGTGTGGGTGCTGGATCAGTCGGAGTAGGTTCGGCGGGTACTGGTTCGCTGGAAGTAGGTTCAGTACTAGGTGTTGTATCTGTAGTGTTTGTTGTGTCTGTGGTGTTTGTGGAATTTATGGAATCGGACGGAACAACAACTACATCATTTCCCTCAAGCACACGATCGATAGATTCGGGTGTGGTTTGTAATTCGTTCGCTATTAGCCATGAAAAATGGACTGTAAACGATTCAGCTTTAGTGTTGTCGGGCACTTCACCAGCAAAACCACCACAATATAAATCGGAGACGCTTTTATTGAGGACAGCAGAATTGTCTCTATTAAAATCTTTGTCGTCACCATTTTCAGAAACATCTGGATTCCCTGTTGCGTGTTCAGGATTTTCCCATCCACCCAAACAAGATGTTGGGTAAAAATAACTATCTGCAGCACTAGTCGAATATTTTACCAAACCAATGACGGTCAAAAAAATCAGGCACATTGTTACAAATGTACTTCGGGGATGTTCTCGGACATAAGCAATGATTGCGGCAGGGTAAATCCTGAGTGTCCAAACTTTTTCACGCAATGATAAAATCTTGCCTCCGGTGGATGGTACGATGCCGTCTACGGACAGCTGATCAGTGTTCAATTGTTTTGCTCGACGACGAAAAAAGTTCATCAACATTTACTCCTCGCACTTGGCGAGGAAACATATAAATAGTACCATTTTTTTCTACTTTTCCGATGTGCAAAAAGCAAAATGCTTATTTACCGTGACATTGCTTGTATTTTTTACCACTACCACAAGGACATGGATCGTTTCTACCTATTTTTTGGTCTTTGTACGGATCGGTACCTGAGCTTTGAATGGAGTTTTGGTCGGAATGTTGGTTTGAGCTTACAGACAAACTAGGGCTTTTTTCGATAGTACCAACAAGCGATATAACATTATTTAAAAACTGAGCCTCCATGTCTTTGTAAAGTCGCAGGCCTTCTTTTTTATATTCGACAATCGGTTCACGTTGGCCGTATGCACGGAGATTTACGGACGAACGCATGTAGTCCATCGTTTCAATATGATCAGTCCACAATGTGTCTGTCGCAAAAAGTACGATACGTCGAAAGACTTCGGAGAAAGCTTGTTCCCCTACTGCGGTGATTTTTCCTTGGAATTTTTTCCATACGTCACCTTCTTCGCCACCCATGTCGGGTGATGCAAATGTTTCTTTGGCAAAAATCATAATATCAGCATCACTTGCGCGAAGCATCGTGCGACGACGTGCGTATATTGCTTCACGTTGCGTGTTGAGAACCATGTCGTAGTCGAGTGTTTGTTTGCGTGAATCAAAATTGATGCCTTCGATTTTCGCTTGCGCACTTTCTATCGCACGAGCCACGAAACGATTTACCACAGGCTCGTCTTCGGGAATACCGAAACGTCCCATCATACTTTTTAGACTATCAGTTGCAAAAACACGCATGAGGTCATCTTCAAATGACAAATAGAATTGTGTTTCGCCCGGATCACCTTGTCGTCCAGAACGACCTCGTAATTGATTGTCGATACGGCGAGCTTCGTGGCGTTCGGTACCGATCACAAATAGACCGCCGAGAGCAGTGACTTCTTCGTGCAGCTCTTTGTTGTACGGCACACCACCGAGGATAATGTCGACACCGCGACCGGCCATGTTTGTGGCAATAGTTACGGCGGACTTTCGTCCTGCTTGTGCAATAATTTCTCCTTCTCGTTCGTGATTTTTAGCATTCAAAACTTCATGACGAACACCCGCCGCGGTGAGATACTCATCGAGCAACTCATTTTTTTCAATAGATGCAGTACCAATCAACACTGGTTGACCTTTGGCGTGAAGTTCTTTGATTTTACGAACCATAGCCTGCATTTTCCCTTTTTCAGTTTGGAAAATCAGATCCGTGTGATCGATGCGTTTTGGTTCACGGTGTGTTGGGACTTGGACAACAGATAAACCATACACTTTCAGAAATTCTTCTTCCGACGTTTTACCAGTTCCCGTCATACCAGAAAGCTTCGTATAGAAACGAAAATAGTTTTGATATGTAATAGAAGCTATGGCTCGGGTTTCTTGTTCTATTTTTACCCCTTCTTTGGCTTCAATAGCTTGATGCAAGCCTTCATTCCAACGACGACCCGGTTGCAAACGTCCTGTAAACGTATCGACAATGATTATGGCATTGTCTTTGACGACATATTCTTTGTCTTTGTGATAGAGGGCCTCGGCACGAACGGCTGTTTCGAGGTGGTGGACATATTTAATACCCTTTTCTGTATATATATTTGAAATACCAAGCAGTTTTTCGGCTTTGGTTATACCTTCGTCGGTAAGCTGGACAGCATGATGCTTCTCATCAACAGTAAAATCGGTGTCGCGCGCAAGCTGCCGAGCGATTTTGGCAAATGTGCCATACAGGTTTTCACTATCACCGGCTTTGCCTGCAATGATCAGTGGTGTACGAGATTCATCGATCAATATCGAGTCTATTTCGTCCACGACTGCATAGTAGTGACCGCGTTGTACAAGTTCTTCTTTGCTCCCTGCCAAGTTGTCACGCAAATAGTCAAAGCCATATTCATTGTTTGTGCCGTATGTAATGTCCGCTGCGTAGGCTTCTTTGCGAGTTACTGGGCGGAGGAATTCGTATTCGATCTTGAACGAACCGAGGTTGTCGCGTTCGGCGTCGTCTTCTTTGGTGGTATGTGCAGGATCATATATATATGACACTTGCTGAGAATTGATTATACCAACGCTCAAACCGAGAAAATTATAAATTTGCCCCATCCATGCTGCGTCACGACGAGCGAGGTAGTCGTTGACTGTAACAACGTGAACACCCTTACCTTCGAGCGCATTCAAATATGTTGCAAGTGTAGCAACGAGCGTTTTACCTTCACCTGTTCGCATTTCAGCAATGTTACCTGAATGCAAAACAATAGATCCGAGCAACTGCACATCGTAGTGACGCTGTTTGAGTTGGCGGTGTGACGCTTCACGCACAAGCGCAAAAGCTTCCGGCAAAATATCGTCGAGAGACTTCCCTTCTGACAACATTTGTTTAAATGATTTAGTTTTTTCAGAAAAATCAGCATCAGCAAGTGCCTGCATGACTGGTTCAAAGTCATTGATTTTCTTTACGATAGACTCGTACTTCGGCAAAGGTGTCGAAGCAAAAAGGCCTTTAAATTTCTCGCTGATTCCCATAGATGTGTCATTTTACCACATTGGCCATCTTTTTTCGAGCCAAAGAAAAAACCTCTCGGGAGGAGAGATTTTTTCTTAAGTGGGAAAAGAAGGACTATGCGCGCTTCTTTTTTGTAGCCTTTTTCTTAGAAGTCTTTTTTGCAGCCTTCGAAGTTATTGGTAACAGATGCGCGAATCACGACCAAGCGAACGTTCCATTGTTTTTAAAAACACATTCACTTTTTTTATTTCATCGCGCTCTTACATCTATTATGATACATAAAAAAACTATTACAATATTTTTTTCGTCAAAACTGTGGAAAACTATTTTTTCTTTTTAAAAAAATATTTTTTATATTGATGTTTTTTCATTTCATAAAAAGTATTTCCGTGTCCTCATGCAAATACTTTTTATAAATTTAAATATATAAAATGAAATTAATTTTTAACAAAATAAAAATCCCGGGTGAACGGGATTTTTTTATTCTCGCCAGTAAAGGTCACCGGGTACTAACTCCACACAAATGCCTAGGTGAGCGCAGCCGATGACCATTGCTAGTGACAATACAACAACACTATATATATGACATATTCTAGTGCACTAAAAGTATACAGGACTATGTTTCATATGCAAACAAAAAGCCACCTTGCGGTGGCTTTTTGCGGCATTTGTGTGTTAATAAGTCGAGTTACTAACACTCACGAAAAACAGTATAGCAGACATAACAGGGTTTTGTCAATGTCAGATTTTCGCATGGTACTATATGTACATGAAAAATGTTGCGATCATTATTCTTATAGTATGCGCAGGAGTGGGCATATACTTTGCTGTCGAAAGATCACCTTCAGTTACGTATGTGACACCTGTTCCTAGTGCCCCTACTACTCCTACACCAACGCCGACACCCGAACCTGAAAAACCGATTACCGAAAACGGCTATACAACAATCACACTAACTACCGATAAACCCGGCAAGGCACTTTCTGAGGCAATAGGTTTTAAAAATATACATGCTGTACTTGCTCTCA
>CALRFB010000033.1 GCA_943356455.1 Candidatus Nomurabacteria bacterium
GCTCATCTTCTTCCGTGTCTACTCGGGTACACTCTCTGCCGGTTCATATGTGTACAATCCTCGCACCCGCAACAAAGAGCGCATCGGCCGTATCGTGCGCATGCACGCAAATGATCGCGAAGAAGTGAAGAAAGTCTTCGCCGGTGAAATCGCAGCTGCTGTCGGTTTGAAAGATACCAAAACATCTGACACACTCTGTGATGAAAATCACCCAGTGCTCCTCGAACGTATCGTCTTCCCAGAACCAGTTATCTCGATGCGTATTGAACCAAAAACCAAAGCTGACCAGGAAAAAATGGGTATTGCACTTTCTCGTCTTGCTGACGAAGACCCAACATTCCGTGTTTCAACTGATGCTGAAACCAACGAAACGATTATTGCCGGCATGGGTGAACTTCACCTCGACATTATTGTCGATCGTATGAAGCGTGAATTCTCTGTTGAGGCAAATACAGGCAAGCCACAGGTTGCGTATCGCGAAACGATTACTGGTAATGCTGAAGTGGAAGGTAAGTACATCAAGCAAACTGGTGGTCGCGGTAACTACGGTCACGTCAAGATCAAGATTAAGCCTATGGATATGACTGTTGACCCAGAAGATCTTCCAAAGAACACCAAGCGTTCAGAAGGTTTCGAATTCATCAATACAATCAAAGGCGGTGCTATTCCTCAGGAATACATTGCGCCGATCGAAAAAGGTTTCCGTGAAGGTCTCGACCGTGGTGTGCTCGCCGGCTTCAAAATGGTTAACGTATCTGTTGAACTTTGGGACGGTTCGTACCACGAAGTGGACTCGAACGAAATGGCCTTCAAGATCGCTGCATCGATGGCTATCCAAGATGCATGTAAACTCGCAAAGCCAGTTATCCTCGAACCGATGATGAAAGTTGAAGTTGTTACTCCAGACAAATTCATGGGCGATGTTACCGGTTCACTCTCTGCAAAACGCGGTCTCATCGAAGGTATGGAAGCTCGCGGTATGAACCAGGTTGTCAAAGCTGTCGTTCCACTTTCGGAAATGTTCGGTTACATGACCTCACTCCGTTCGATGACCGAAGGTCGCGCAGTATTCAACATGGAATTCCTTCGCTATGATGTCGTCCCAAAGAACGTTGCTGACGAAATCATTGCTACACGCAAATAATTGCTGATATGTGTAATAAAACCCGCTCTTTGCGGGTTTTATTGTTGAGGTAAAACATTCATTGCGTATCTATATCAAAAAAGATATAGTTAAGGAGTTATGAATAAAAAATTAACTCTTGTCATTCTTATTATTGTCGCTGTCGTCGTCGGTGTTCTTATTGGTTACTCATATAAAGCTCCAGCAAAAACAGAAAATGCTGGTGCGGTAGCATTGAGCACTAGCAGTTATTTTTATGGTTTGGTTAAAGACACAAAGACACCAAATCCAACACTGCCAACTTCGCTTAGGTGTACTGCCACAAATCAAAAAGGCGTTTCAGAAAGTGGTGTTTTGAATGAAGATGGCTCATGTCTCGGTGTATCGTATATGCCCAAAGACTCAGCAGAACTTTCGAATAAAATGATTGGGTATGCTACAAGCGCACTTGCATCAAGTGGAACAACCGTAACAAACCCACCGGTAGAACGCACGGTTTGTTTCGTTATGTTTAATACGTATCCAACTGTGATCGCTTGTCACCACCGATTTTTGCTTATAGGTTGGTGGACGTACAGCTATTAATTTGCAGCTTAACTAATGCAAAGCCCGCCGCAAGCGGGTTTTTGCTTGTATTCAAGGCTTTTGCACAGTTTTTACTTTTTAAAATTTTATTTACATATAGAATAGATACTATGGAAACAGTACCTAATAAAAATCCGCACCTCTCGGTGCTCATCGTTATTCTAATCGTTGTCATCGGCATTGCAGTCAGCGTACTTACTCTCGATAAAACAATCAGTCTCGAGGGTTCTGTGGTTAATTCGATACCGGTGAAGGCAAAACCTACGGTTGTTGCAACAACCCCTCAGATTACTGACGATATGTTGGCTAGTTATATTGCCACCAATAAAGCGTCAAAAGTTTTGATTGATACAAAAGTAAATACATCACTACGAAAAATCATGGACGGTGTTTTCGGAACAAATACAGTTTCAGTAAATGCATATATGTACTATTGCCGATCAGGAGCAGAAAGCTTCTTATATCAAACACAGATCAATTTAGGTTCAACTTACCAAACAGCATCGACAACTTGTATTCAAGTTGTCGAATAAGCGTAATATTAATAAAAAGCCGCCCAGGATAGGGCGGCTTTTTATTTGTGAAAAACTAGTGAAGGAAAGGGTACTTTCTACGGGTTCCGCATTGTGGTATGGTGAGGTAAACTTAAAACCTATGAAAAATAAAAATATCCTTGTAACAGGGGCAACCGGCGGAATTGGTGGGGGAATTGTAAAATTGCTCCTCAAGTCTGGGTATGTTGTCTATGCCCCAGTCCGTAATCTGAAAGTTGCCGAAGAAAAATTTGCCAACTTTGCCAATAGGCAAAATCTAATACTTGAGCAGTGTAACGTTGAAGACACAGCTGCTACACTCAAGTATGTTGAAAAGCTTAAAATGGAAGGAGTTAATTTCCAAACTGTGTTTCTGGCTGCTGGAGCACTTTTCTACGACCACGACTTTATTCAGCTTGATCAAAAAATGGAAGACAAGATTGAAGATTTCAAACTGAGAAAAGCCATATTCGAGAAACTTTCCCAAGCTGAGCGTGCGCCATTTGTAGAAGCAGCTAAAAAGGTGAACTATACAGCGAATACATTTACGAAAGAAAATGTTCTGTTGCCGTTTCTAGATGCTTACCACGACTCATTGGGCGAAACTCATGTTGAACTTATTGGTTCTCAAGCCGCCAACTTTCCCGAAGGCCATCCTTGGCGATTCGATGAAGAAGGCTACCATTTCTCTCATGTCGGTGTTCAGGATCTTGGTAAAGACTATGGCCATAGATTTGGCTCGATGCATGTCGAGGAGCCAGCTCTTATCGACACACCAATGACTCGTATCAAATTTGCCCTAAATGACGACGGAACACTCCGTGACTGGTCACAAGTACCAACAGCAGACGAATATGCAGAAAGTTACCTTAAAAAAATAGGCCTCTAAAGGAGGCCTATTTCTATAATTTGACATCTCGCACCTTTCTGATAGTATGAGCTTAATCGCAATCGCGGTTTTTTGTTTGCAATCTTTGACTGAAAGGAGTCTAGGTACGCAAGCAGACTGCCAACTGGCAGTAGGGAGAAAAAACCCTTATAAAATAAGTCGTATTCTTAATAATTAATATATGTTCTATACCCACTGGGTGTCGGAACCAATATACAAATCATATGGCAGCAGAAGCTTTTGATCGTTCAAAGCCCCATGTAAACGTGGGCACTATCGGTCACGTCGACCACGGTAAGACTACTCTCACCGCGGCTATTTTGCATGTTCTTCAGATGGCAGGTAACACTGTTAAGATGAAGGGCGTCGGTGAAATCGACTCAGCACCGGAAGAAAAGGCACGTGGTATTACCATTAACCTCTCTCACAACGAGTACTCTACAGCTGCTCGTCACTATGCTCACATTGATGCTCCAGGTCACGCTGACTACATCAAGAACATGATCACTGGTGCCGCTCAGATGGACGGTGCTATCCTCGTTGTTGCTGCTACTGACGGCGCTATGCCTCAGACACGAGAACACATCCTCCTCGCAAAACAGGTTGGTGTGCCAAAAATCATCGTTTTCCTCAACAAGTGCGACATGGTTGATGATAAAGACATGATTGACCTCGTAGAAGAAGAAATCCGCGAAATCCTTACAAAACAAGGCTTCGACGGTGCAAATACCCCAGTTATCCGTGGTTCAGGCCTCAAGGCGCTTGAAGCTACTTCACTCGACAACGAATGGGCACAGAAAGTTCTTGAGCTTACAAACGCTCTCGACACATACATACCAGTTCCAGAACGTGATACTTCAAAGCCTTTCCTTATGCCTATCGAAGATATATTCTCGATCGAAGGCCGTGGCACAGTTGTTACTGGCAAGATCGAACGCGGTATCGTTAAAGTAGGTGAAGAAGTTGAAATCATCGGTATCAAAGATACTCAGAAGACAACAGTCACTGGTATCGAAATGTTCAACAAGTCACTCAACGAAGGTATGGCTGGCGACAATGCTGGTATCCTTGTTCGTGGTCTCAAGAAAGAAGACATTACTCGTGGTCAGGTCCTTGCAAAGCCAGGTTCTGTAACTCCACATTCTGAATTTGAAGCTGAAGTGTACATCTTGAAAAAGGAAGAAGGCGGTCGCCACACTCCTTTCATGCAAGGTTACAAACCACAGTTCTACATCCGCACAACGGACGTAACTGGCGAAGTTACTCTTCCAGAAGGTAAAGAAATGGTCATGCCGGGCGATACCGTGACCTTTAAAGTCAAACTCATTACTCCAGTTGCTCTTGAAGATCAGACTCGCTTCGCTATTCGCGAAGGTGGTAAGACCGTTGGTGCAGGTGTCGTAACGAAGGTGACGAAATAGTAAATCCCTCTCGTTTTCCATGGCTACAAAAACATCGACAACAAAAAAAACAAAGAAAGCAGACCTCGCAGGAGCAGAGGGCGCTGTTTCCGTACTCCGCATTCGTGTGCGAGCGTATGAAAGCAAAGTCCTTGATGCTTCCGTGAAGCAGATTATCGATACTGCACTTCGCTATGATGCAAAAGTGCTTGGTCCAGTACCGCTCCCAACAGAGATAAAAAAGTATACCGTTAATCGCGCGTCCTTTGTCTACAAGAACTCTCGCGAGCAATTTGAGATGCGCACACATAAGCGCCTCATTGATATCGTCAATCCATCTGCAAAGACGATTGAAGCTCTCACAAATCTCTCATTGCCATCTGGCGTCGACATCGACGTCAAAATGATCTAACGAGAATATTTCTCGCGACAATATCCGTGTCTACAGTAGCCTCGAAAAAGACTATATGAAATTTATATTAGGTAAAAAACAGAATATGACCCAATTCTTCGCCATAGGCGGGCAGGTTTTTCCTGCGACTGTAGTAAAGATCATGCCTGGTGTCGTCACGCAAGTGAAGACCAAAGACAATGACGGGTATATTGCTGCACAGGTTGGCTTCGGCGAACAAAAAGCTGAACGTCTCACAAAATCTGCCAAAGGTCACTTCAAAGATTTTGGAAATTTTTCTGAAGTTCGCGAATGTCGTATGGACGGTGCAGAAGCACCAGCTGTAGGCGCAACTGTTACACTTGATGACTTCAGAGAAGGTGACGTTATCCGTGTATCAGGTGACACAAAAGCAAAAGGCTTTCAGGGCGTCGTCAAACGTCATGGCTTCCACGGTGGTCCACGATCTCACGGTCAGAAACACTCTGAACGCGAGGCGGGTTCTATCGGTGGTGGTCTCCGCACACGCGTGCCAAAAGGTATGCGTATGGCAGGTCGCATGGGTGGTGATAAAGTCACTGTTCGCAACCTCAAAATTCTTCACATCAACAAAGACGAAAACGTCATGGTAATTTCGGGCGCGATTCCAGGTCGACGCGGTACCCTTATTGAGATAACCGGCTAAATAATATAAAACGTATGGAAGCAAAAATATACAACATAAAAGGCGAAACAGCCGGCAAGATTACTCTTCCAGAGTCAGTCTTCGCATCAAAAGTCTCTAAGGATGCCATTCATTCAACGATGGTCGCTCTCGCGGGCAACCAGCGTGCTGGAACAGCTCATGCCAAAGGTCGCGGCGATGTCCGTGGCGGTGGTAAAAAGCCTTGGCGTCAGAAGGGAACAGGCCGCGCTCGTCACGGTTCATCACGTAGCCCAATCTGGGTTGGTGGCGGAACTACGCACGGTCCTCTCAAAGATAAAAACTACAATCGTAAGGTCAACAAAAAGACTCTTGCCTCTGTGCTCTACGGTGTTCTCACTGCAAAGCAAAAAGACAATGAAATTGTTTTTGTAGACTCCATGTCATTTGGTGATTTCAGCACAAAGCAGGCTAAAGCCGCGCTTGCAAATCTCGCCAAAGCTGCTGACGCACCACGCATGGCAAATGGTCACAAACCATATTGTCTCATATTGCTCGGTAATTCAGATAAGAAAACAGTCAAAAGCCTCTCAAA
>CALRFB010000034.1 GCA_943356455.1 Candidatus Nomurabacteria bacterium
TGCCCGTCGAATGTATACAAAATCTACACGAAAAGCAACACCGCTTTATACTGGAACTTTTGGAACAACGACTACAAGCGAAAGTACGAACCCTCCGATTACACGAACACCTTTATTCTAAACAAAAAAAACACCCTTATGGGTGTTTTTTTTGTTTCTATTTTTCTTCCTATTTGAACATACTCCCCGACTTGTATTCTGTCACACATGTTTCGCGGCTTCTTCACTTAAAAATTTCTCATGAGTATCTTTTGAGGGTGAGATATCATATATCTCTTTAGGTTTTAGTACAATCAACCCCTTCACTACCCTATCTGGAAGTGTGTTTTTTATCCAATTTACTGCTTGGTTAAAATTGCTTCCATGTGTTTCGTAAGATATTTGACCTTTTATCTGATACCCCATCATTTTTCTCCAACACACGAGGGATGCCTCTGGATTCTTTTCTATATTGGAAAGTGTCTTGTCCATAAAATAGTTGATAAGCCAAATATTCCCTTCAACAATCTTTATGGATGAAACCGGGACAACATTTATAGTATTATCCGAGTATGTTGCAAAGGCTTTTGAGTCTGCAGATATAACAAAGTTTTCAATATGTTTTTCCATACGATTACCCCTCGCAATTTACACACACCTCTCCCATCACCATTACCTTTGGTTTCTTAGATTCGTTTTCTAGAAGTTTCTTGCGACCAAACTGCTGTGCGGCATTCATAGAGTGTTGGTAGTAGAGAGTCTTGATCCCCCTCTCCCACGCATAGAGATAGAGTGAGTTGAGATCTTTGGCTGAGATCGCCGGATCAATCATAATGTTGAGAGATTGTGCCTGATCGATAAATTGCTGTCGATCCGCTGCTTGGTCGATGATTGTCTTTTGATCTATTTCACTAAATGTACGAAAGACTTTCTTCTCATGATCAGTGAGAAATTCCAGATGTTGGACGGACCCGTCATTGTCTCGGATACTGCTCCATACGTTCGCCGTGTTCTGACCTTTTTCTTCAAGCAACGCTTCGAGTATCGGATTCTTGAGCGTCACCTTCATCTTGTCCACATCCTTCACAAAAATGTTTGACATAAGTGGTTCGATACCTTGAGACACCTGGCCTAAGATAAATGCAGAAGAGGTTGTCGGTGCGATAGCAAGGAGTGTCGTATTGCGACGACCATAGCCTTTCAATACTTCCGGCTCACCATACTCCTTTGCCATATCGGCGGAGGCTTTGTATGCTTTGTCTTTAATGAGGGTAAAAATCTCATTGTTGAGTACCGATGCTTCGACACTTTCAAACGCGATATTATTCTCCTGAAGGAAGCTATGCCAGCCCAACACACCTAAGCCAAGTGCCCTGTGCTCCTTTGCAAATTTGTGCGCTCGTTGCATGAAATAAAACGCTGATTGTTTTTGAGTATCTTCACTGTCACGGAAACTCTCAAGTCGCTCGACGAATTCACTGATGACAGTATCAAGGAACATGGTCAGTGTCTCAACTGCATCCGTATCTTTCCAGTCATGATAATGACGAAGGTTGATCGATGAGAGGCAGCAGACGAATGAGAGCTCGTCGTTGGTCGGAAGACAGATTTCAGAACAGAGATTGCTCCCATGAATACGCATCTTTTTGTCTTTGTAGACATCCACAGTGCTGTTGTTGACCGTATCACTGAATAATATGTACGGGTAGCCGATCTCAGTACGACGTTGGATGATCTTTGCCCAGATCTTGCGCTTATCTTGATCTCCTGCAATCATTGCTTTGAGCCATTCGTCACCGACCGTGATTGCGTACGTAGACTCTTGGATCGGATGCCCTTCTTTTCCTATATTTAAAAATTCTTCGATATCACCGTGCTCAACCGGAAGATATGGGGCACAGTGTCCGCGACGGACCGTCCCTTGACTGACAATATTAATCAGTTCATCAAAGAGCTCCATGAAATGCACTGATCCTGATGAGTGTCCATTGCCTTTAATTTCCGCTCCCCGAGGACGGAGATCTCCAAAATACGCCGATGTACCTCCCCCGTATTTCGTCATCATCCCGACTTCAGCATGCGTATAGAGGATACGTGACATATCATCGGCGACATAACTTCCGAAACAACTGATCGGCAATCCGCGAACCTTGCCATAATTTGCCCAGATGGGAGTAGCGAGTGAATAGTACCCTTTTGACATATAGTCATAAAATTTGTCTGCGAAACCTGGCTTCGAGAGACGGCGCTCCGCATTTTCTGCTATTTCACGAATACGTTCCTCGGCGGTCTGCCCGTTCATGAGGTATCCCTTTGCTAAGAATTTTCTACTGTTTTCGTTTAACCAATACATGGTGAATGTTTATTAGTCTATTAATATCGACGCCGTCTCTTTAGAAAAGATCGTCACTTGTTATGCTCTTACCCTTCTTATTATAATTGATTGATTTCTTATTGAAGAAGTCACCATGCTTCGTCCCGATAACCTCATCATTAAACCATTCTGATTCCTTGAGTACTTTCTCATCGACCTCAAAGATCTTGTGGATACCAATGCTCTGCAAGGAATTATTGAATCGTTGCTTGATGAACTCAATGACAACTGTTTTTGGGAGGAACTCAATCTCACCTTTTTCAAAAATCCAATCCACGACCTGTTGTTCTGATTCCATCGCTTCGTAGCATAAGGTAATCACCTCTTCCTCAAATGCACTATCAAACCATTCCGGATGCTCGGACTTGATGATATTGATAAGGTCAATACCAAATAATCCGTGAATTTGCTCCTCTTTTGAAGTTGCTTCAACGGCATTTGATATGCCTTTAAACAAGTTTTTGTACTTATTGAAAGACATGATGATCAGGAACTGAGAAAAAAGCGAAACGTGTTCGATAAACAACGAAAAGAGGAGGACTGATTGGCTATAGTCGCGGTTGTCCTCACTCCGCGCATTTGCAAGTGACTTTTCGAGATAGTTGACGCGCTTCATGAGAGCCGGTATTTCACCGATAGTATGGAACACATCATTTAAACCGAGGATTTCCAGCAAGTGTGAATATGCATCCGTATGACGCACTTCACTCTCTGCAAATGTCGCTCCGACCGCTCCTACTTCTGCTTTCGGAATCTTCTTGTAGATATCTCCCCAAAAGGTCTTCACTGCAACTTCAATTTGCGCAATAGCAAGCATGGCGTTCTTAATGGCATTTCGTTCCACTTCGTCGACATTGACCTTGAAGTTCTGTACATCCCCTACAAAGTTGAACTCGGTGTGGATCCAGTACGAGTGACGGATTGCGCTCACATATTCATAGAGTTCGGGATATTCGTATGGCTTCAAATAGATTCTCTTTTTGAAAATATCTCGTTTGCGCTCTTTAGTACGTTCCTCTCTGTACAAAATATATGCCTTTGCTACCTCAAAATCGCCTTTTGTGGCGATTTCTTTTTCGACGGCGTTTTGAATATCCTCAACATCAGGAATATGATCTCCGGTATAAGTTGATTCAAGAGAAAGGAGAATACGATCGACAAGTTCTGAGAGCGAGACAATGTCGATAAATACTTTTGATGCCTCATACGCACGCAAAATAGCACTTTCGATGCGTGAGCGGTCAAAATCAACTATTGAGCCGCTGCGCTTTTTAACAAGTGTGATTGCCATAACTATTCTTTTGAATGAATGATAATACTACTGATAATTGGTCTCTTTATTTTACAAAAATACACACTTTTAAACTATGTTAATAACCTAAAAAGTGACGGAAAATACACTATCGGAAACAAAAATAAAAGTTGTAAAGACGTTGTGTCGTAGAAAGCTTTATTGTAAGACTTTTTTGTCGCTTGCAATTACAAAACTACCAATTTGTATATTTTTCTTTTTTAAATAGCCTGCTGGAACCTCAAGTACCCATCGGGTCGGTTCTTTTGGAGTAAAGGTTTGCGGGTACGTATCTGGTGAAAGGTTTTCTGCTATGTCTATAACCTGCCTTTTTTCATTTATCCATGCTATGTCAATTGCATAGCGCATATCTTTCATCCAAAAAGAATATTTTCCAGCCTGTGGGAAGACAAAAAGCATGCCATACCCTTCCGGAAGTAACGTGGTGTCCGACAGACCTTGTGTGCGAAGTTCTGAAGTGTCTGCGATATAAACGGTAAGGTTTTCATTGCCAACAACTAGGCTTGTCTGCGTAAAAATGCTGAATTGATCACTCTTTTTAAGCTGATTTGTAAAGATAAAAAGATACCACAAGCTGACAATAATCACCAAAAGAGCGCCTATGGTACCATACTTCTTTTTTTTAGACGTAAAGAACGACATTTAGTAAAACATCAACTCAAATGTATGTTTTGTTTCCGGATTAGTCCCCCCATAGCAGGTAAAACCAACAAGACTTTCTTTGCAGCGCCCCTTAAAGTAGATATCTTTTGTAGATGGTGCAGAAAAAATTGCATCATCCCTGGAAAGTGGCTTTGCTGGGCGCATAATTATGGACCGATAGCCTAATATACTTTTTTGCATAGTCTGAGGTAACAATACTGCCAAATAATCCTCTCGGGCTGTCCAACCTTTTGGTAGATTAATCATTTGGGGTTTTGCCAGTGTTGGTTGATTTGTAACGACTACTGGCTGCCACGTATTTCGTTCACTCATTTTCTTTTCATCGGTACTACTCAAGGGGGTCGTTGTTATTTCAACGGGCACAGGGATCTCTGCGGGGCTTCTCTCAACTACAGAATTATTGGTATTTGATATTGTATGCTTAATTGTATTCTTACTATCGGGCTTCATAAGGAAAAAGAGTCCTACCGCTATCACGATAAAGGTGAGGAAAATAAACGGTGTTGGGTTTTCTCGAATGAATTGACGCATAGTTTACTTCTGTATTGTATCGCTAAACACGCAAACCAAGTGTGTATAAATAAAAAAAGCGGACACGCATCCGCTTTTATTTCCCATTCTAGTATTTTTCATCTTCTATTTCACCAGTTACGATATCGTAAATAAACAACCTATGTGTCTCCTCATCATCTCTCAGCTGATAGGCAATCTCAACTTTATCGTGTGCAGTACTCGGATCAGTTAGTGTACTAATTCTGACCAAATTATACCGATCATCATTTAATGGTGCTGGTAATTTTTCTAACCATCCCCTTGAAAGGTGATATATGTACGTATGCTGATAATCGATTGACTCAATGAGTACCACAATATCATTTGCATATTTTGGATAGTACACCTCTATTCTTGATCCATAATACAAAATACTGTCGAGGGGTATGCGTTCGGGTGGTGTGTTTCGAGCAGTATCACGCAAGACATTGCCATGCATATACATTGTGGATTGGGCGTCTGCGGTAATCGCAAATGCAACCATTAGCACAACAAAGAGGTACTTTAGGATTTTTTTCATGAGCTTTTTTCTTCATACTACTCATATTTGTAAATTATGCAAACAAAAAAGCACCACAATGAAGTGGTGCTTTTTTGTTCTTTACTTACCTTTGTAAGTAACTCTTTGCTCTTTTGTTCCGTTCTCTATTATCTGGCTTTCCAGATTGTCAGAAGATTTTAGTTTATCTACAAAACCTTCTGTGCTCAATTGAGGCACAGAATATCGACGCGATCAGAGATATACCACCGAAATGATATATCTCGTATTTCACTTGAATTGTTCCACGAGCAGCTTCCGCTACCCGTGCCTTGTTACGACTTACTCCCTGTTACCGAATTTACCGTAGTCCCTCCTTATGGAGAGCTTTCGGGTACTCCCGGCTCCCTTGAGTTGACGGGCGGTGAGTACAAGACTTGAGAACGTATTCACCGCGGTATGTCTGACCCGCGATTACTAGCAATTCCGGCTTCA
>CALRFB010000035.1 GCA_943356455.1 Candidatus Nomurabacteria bacterium
AAAATAGCAGCATGTAGTGATGGAAATGAAAAATCTCCAGTATCAAAATAACTTCCTCCTACAAGTGGGCGCTGTATATGAAAAAATAATTTCAAACCTGCAACTACGAGCCAGGTTACCAGCAAGCTAATAAAAAATAATGAAAAAACATACATAGGTCGCTTATCCTTTTTAGTTAGATATACGATAAGTAAAATCGGGAAAATATAGCCCACGGGATATGAGAGGAAATAAGCAATTTGCCATACTGTATGGTCGTTACCTAGAGTAGAAAAAAAACTATAGAGTAGTGTGTTCATATTACATACCGACGAATTCTTTATCGAAATCTTCTCGGTGCGCAGCTCGGGAATAGCGGCGCATACTAACAATAAGCCCGAGTGCAGTAAATTCTACCAGAAGGTGCGATCCTCCATAACTCATGAATGGTAATGTAATACCAGTCACTGGCATAATACCAATATTCATGCCGATATTGATCAATAAATGCGACAAGATCATGATAGCAAAACCAGTTGCAAAAAGGGTCTCAAAATTTGAAGCACCTGTTAGAGCGGCCCGCAAAATACGCGCCAACAACAAACCGTATAGTGTCAAAAGAATCAGTGCACCAATAAATCCCCACTCTTCAGTAAATGCCGCAAAAATAAAGTCTGTTTGGTATTCTGGTAAATACTGTAAACGGGATTGTGTTCCAAACCCAACACCTTTCCCCAGCAAGCCCCCTGAACCAACAGCAATACGTGATTGAAAAGCATTGTAGCCAGAACCACGAATATCGTAGTAAGGATTTAAAAAGTTTACAACACGCTCTTTTTGGTATGGCTTAAAAACAAAGAACCACAAACCTGCAAACGTAGCGATGCCAACCATGAAAACAACAGCGAGGTGTTTTTTTGAAATCCCAGAAACTAACGTCATACCGAACCAAATCATAAAAATGATAATGGCGGATCCAAAATCAGGTTCAAGAAATATGAGGATAAGTGGTACAAGTGCGTACGCCGCTGACACGAGCACGTGTTTAACGTGACGGATTTCAACATGGCGTCGTGAATAGTATTTTGCTAACAACAGAATAAGTGAAATTTTAACAACATCTGAAGGCTGAAATGAGAATGCTCCAAATGAAAACCAAGATCTGGCACCATTGACGACATTGCCGGCGATCAACACACCTACCAAGAAAAGCATGCCGATGACATACATCCAAAATGCAACATTGGTACGTTTGAGTACTTGTAAATCAATACGAGAAGCGAGAAAAAAAACAATGATCGAGACTACGGCCCAGACAAGTTGGCGACTAAAAAAACCGGATTCTCCGGTAAACGATTTCATCGTTACAAGCCCAGCAGCAATGATTGGGATCACCGCAAAAACGATGAGCCAATCCATTTTTTTTGATTCCAATGATCCCATACCTACCGATTTGCAAAGACATTGACCTGAGTAATAATTTCGGTACGTTTAGGCTCCCCTGCAAATGGTTCACGCCAAGTAAACGTTACATCTTTTTTTGTGCCTGCTGCCATCCCGTCGATAACGGTTTTGCTGACGCCGAGTGCATTGTTATCATTGTCATAAATAATAGCGAGTGCATCGATAGCTTGTATTGATGTAATCGTCGGATTGCTGATCGTCACCGGAAGTTTGGGTGCCACGTCGAGGTTCGTAGGCACTCCAGCTTCAGCAAAAACTGATTGCTTAGATTCATCAACGGAAACTCGAAGCCATTCTGGGATAGATGTAAACCTAAATAAAGTATTTTTCGGAATACGGTTGCCGGTAACTATCGCTGGTTCAAAAATACCAAATCTACCATTTGGTGGAATGTATGTTGCACCTTGTCGTGACGAAATAAAAATATTGTTAGCATCGTAGAAATCAAACTGGTAGTAGACAATTTTAGACGATGCAAGTAAATTTTGATTTTCAATATATGCAAATGCATTGTAGTAACCATCACCAACTTTAAAAGCCCGTGACCATTTGACTACAAGCGGGACAGCTGCCGCCTGACAAATGCGCTCGCATCCGCCACCGCAGTCAATACCGGTTTCAGTGCCATTTTGTTTTGCGTCAACACATGTTGGTGGTTTATTTAATTTGGGATATATATTTACAAGCAAAAAAAGAGCAAATGCCAAGCAGGCGATTCCCCCATAGAACATTTTTCTTTTACCGGCCCAACTCATATGTGCAAGTATAATTCATTCCAGCTGTAATACAAAATAGCATGTACGTAGTAGCTCAAAACAGCATTTCCAAGGGTACGAAAAATCTCTGCAGAGATTTTTCTCCGTTCTCGCGCCAGTCGCGCTCGAAAGCCCCTTTGCAATGCTGTTTTGTATCGCTACGTACATGCTATTTGCATAACTATAGTATTTGAAATTACCGCAGAGACGTATTTATGATCGCAATTGTTTGTTCACCTACGAAACCTGTGGCTGGTGATATGTTATTTGCGACTTGGAAATCTTTTACTGCTTGTTTTGTGATGGGGCCGAATTCACCGGTTATATATTTTGGTTTAAGAAAATTGTGAGCCACTAAATATGTTTGCAAAACGAGCACATCTTTGCTATCAATATTTTTTGTATTTTCTCCAAACGTTGCTGTGATCTGTTGACGTGTTTCTACTGGAACAGCTGCCACATGTTGCGTGTGTGTAATACGCATCGTTTTCGAACGAGTCAGTGCGGCTTCTAGCTGACTGTTCCCAATTGCATTATTTGTATTTATAACAACAAAAGCAATTGCTGATATAGCAATTAGAAATAGTATTGTTTGTCTTCTCATGGCCAAATTATACCATCGCTAAAAAGAGGAGCAATAGAAAAACCCCGGCTATTCGGGGTTTTTCTTATTTTTAAAATAGAGTTTGAACGTTCTGTTCCGGCGACTACCTACTTTCCCCACAAGGAGTATCATCGGTACTACGGCGCTTAACGACTCTGTTCGGAATGGGAAGAGGTGTGACCACCGCGTCAAATCACCAGAACAGAACGTTCAAACTAAGCCTTACGGCCAACCAAAATTTCTGCATACATGCAGTATCGTGCTTCGCACATTTCCTAATAGGAATCGAATAATTAGTACACCTCGGCTGAACACATTGCTGTGCTTACACCTAGTGCCTATCAACCTGATCATCTCTCAGGGTTCTATAACGATTCCTTATCTTGAAGCTGGCTTCCCTCTTAGATGCTTTCAGAGGTTATCCATTCCCAACATAGCTACTCGGCAGTGCCCTTGGCAGGACAGCCGACACACCAGAGGTTAGTTCATTCCGGTCCTCTCGTACTAGGAACGACTCTTCTCAAGAATCAACGAGTGCAGTAGATAGGAGACCAACCTGTCTCACGCATTTGGTTTTACTTCCGCGGTCTGCTTTATATCTACATAAAAAGCAGTGCTGAACCTTCATTCCTGAAGGGATCGGACTATATCACATTCTCTTTAAGAACATCAACATTTAGTCTCTACGGGGTTTTATAAATTTCATAGAAGAATCAAGCCGGAAGTGCATCGTTTAGTGCACTTCCATCGGGCTTGATCTGGAAGTTTTCCGCTTCCTACAAACCTAAGATTGTATCGCAACGAATGAAAATTTGGAGTTTTTCGCACTCTAATTTTTAGATTAGATTTTTAGTCCAACCCACTTCGCCACCACTTCTCTTTCGGTTACCTTAAAGAACAATTTCTTCTATGAAACTCACAAAACTTCCCTCGGTGTTATCCGTCGTAGGATTTCACCGATATAGTTGATTTGACGAATCATGTATTGCTACATGTTGCCGCCGTGAGCACACTAACTGTGTGCATGGTTGATTTGCCAGACTAATTACAACTTTCACATTGTAAGAATTTCTGGACTTCTCAGATTTCTGCGATTATTTTTGTTAACGCTGTACGGATAGTACAAACGTGCGGAAATAAATCGCATATATAACAGACATATTCATAAGAATTTCTTTGGAATTTCTCAAAATATGAACCTCGGGGGCTCAAACGATTCTGCAATCAAATGTATGATCTCAAAATAATAAATTACTTTCGATCTTACTCAATTGCAAGACGGTTTGAACCCAGCTCGCGTACCTTTTTAAATGGCGAACAGCCATACCCTTGGGACCTTCTCCAGCCCCGGGATAAGGTGAGCCGACATCGAGGTGCCGAACTCCGCCGTCGATATGAACTCTTAGGCGGAACTAGCCTGTTATCCCTAGAGTAGCTTCTATCCGTTAATCTTCGGCCGCATCTAATGCGAACCGTCGGTTCACTTTGCCCCGCTTTCGCGTCTGCTCGACATGTACGTCTTGCAGTGAAGCCAGCTTATGCCAATACACTATCGGCACGGTTTCCATTCGCGCCTAGCTGACCTTTGGACCCCTCCGTTACTTTTTAGGAGGGATTCGCCCCAAACAAACTACCCGGCAGGCACTGTCTCAATACGATTTTTTCGTGCTGATTAGGACATAACAAAGACAAGAGTGGTATTTCACTGTTGAGTATTACACAACCGAAATCGTGTACATAACCTCTCCCACCTATTCTACGCATGCATTCACTATGCCCAATACCAACCTGTAGTAAAGCTTCTAGGGTCTTTTCGTCTAACTGCACTTAACCGGCATCTTCACCGGTATTGTATTTTCACCGAGCAAATCCCCGAGACAGTTTTCCAGTCATTACGCCATTCGTGCGCGTCGGAACTTACCCGACAAGGTACTTCGCTCTTCTGTACCCCTAAGAAGGACTCTATCTTTACCCTCGCTTGCGCGTTCGGGTACTTGACGTTGGTCTCTCGTTAATCAAGTTTGGACTGCCATCATATTTCGATGGTGGCAGGTAGCTTCTAATGTGTAATGAATTGTTTGTTTAACATAACTATTTATCTTTTTCTATAGCAGTCCTAGTCCGTTCTATACTCCATTTGGTCTTGCGACAAAATGAAATACAGAACCTTAGGACCGTTATAGTTACGGCCGACATTCACCAGGGCTTACAACAACCAGCTTGATATAATCGCACCATCGTTGGTTAACCTTCTGGCATTGGTCAGGCGTCACCCCCTATACATCCACTTACGTGTTCGCAGGGAGCTGTGTTTTTGATAAACAGTTGCCAGAAATACTTTCGCTGCGGCCGCTTGAGTTAACAAGCGGCAAGCCTTATTCCAAAGTTACGGCTGCTTTTTTGCCGAGTTCCTTGGGGATCTCTCACTCGTTCGCCTTGGTCTACTCGACCTGACTACCTGTGTCGGTTTACGGTACGGTTTCTAATGTAATAATCTTAGCGGATTTTCTCGGCAGCGTGCTCCATGATATTTAACCGGGCGAACCCGACCATTTCCGCTGATCTCGCATGTGCCTTGCGGCTGCTTCCGGATTTTCCTGGAAGCCACACTCAACCCACGAACGCAAATCCAATAATGCGCATCATGTACAACCCTGCGTCCCCACATCGAATACACCAGAAGTGATGGAATATTAACCATCTGTCCATCGAGTCCGACTTTCGTCATTCCCTTAGGCCCGACTAACCCTTCGTCGATCATCGTTGCGAAGGAAACCTTAGTCTTTCGGCGGCAAGGGCTCTCACCTTGCTTGCGGTTACTTGTGCCAACATTCTTACTTCCACACGCTCCAGCATGGCTCACGCCTTTGCCTTCGTCGCAAGAGTGGAATACTCTCCTACCACTCACAGACATATAAATATGAATGTGAATCCTCAAATTCGGTAACACACTTAGCCCCGATTATCTGCGGTGCGAGGTCTCTTGATGAGTGAGCTGTTACGCTTTCTTTAAATGATGGCTGCTTCTAAGCCA
>CALRFB010000036.1:0-3114 GCA_943356455.1 Candidatus Nomurabacteria bacterium
ACAGGAAGTTTTGATGCAACATCTTGAAATTTTTGGAATACAACATCGAAAGTTGAACTGGTGGCATAGTCGTCTTCTATGTCTTGTGAGTAAGCGTGGCAAGGAATAGTAAGTGCTATACAGGCCATAATGCAAGCGGAGAGGAGATTTGTTTTCATAGTAAGTTTTTTTGATGTAAGTTCGTCTGAAATACTAGCAGGTTTGGAGGTGGTGTCAAATGAGAAAAAGCACCCCAATGGTACCTTTTCTATTGGCTGTGAAGCTCGTCGGTCTAGAACTAAGAGAGGTGAGACCGTGTAAGGGTATTCTAGCACTTTTGGCGGCAGGGGCACGAACCCGCTCGGTCGGGGTCAATTTTCGGGAAATGAGACACTATTTAACCTCCCAAATCTCCATGGAAACGCTGTCTTTTTCTACACCCGAAGTTTTATTGAGTAGCTTAATTGAAAAATTGTTTTCTTTAATAATTTCCTCAAGCAAATCAAAATGACCAATATCAACAGAAAAACCAATAAGTAACCTACCTGTGTCTTTCAAATAATTTCGCGCATCTTTGAAGAATTTTCTAATAGCTCGATATCCGGGGTCAAAAACCTGAGTATCTTTACCTTTCATTTCTTCCTCCGGAACAAGGTAGCCAAATGGCATGGCCCAAAAAATACTGTCAGCTCTTAATTTCTTTGGAATAGAATCAAGTACATCGCCAGAGTAAGCATGAATTCTTTGCCCAACATTATTTTTCTCAGCATTAAATGCCGTAAGCTCTTTAGCTTTTTCGATAATATCGGTCGAATATACCTCAAGGTTAGGATTTTCTTTTGCGGCTTTAATTGAAACAATACCTGTGCCACACCCAACCTCAATTAATATGCCCTCATTTTTAACAAGTTTTGTAATTTCTTCCGCAAACCACTGAGAAGAGAAAAATACATCTGGATTAAATACTTCTGGATCTGTAGTAATACTAATGTCTAGCAATTCTACTTCTTTACTGTCGTTACTCAACGCAAGCATCTGTCGTGTGCCATCTACAAACTGTTGTTTAGGATTGATAGTCATGTTTATGGTTAATTAATTTATTAAGGTATTCTTTGACCTTGCCCATATCGATAGAGCCATTGGTTTTTAGCTTTGTCTCAGCATCAATTGAAAAATTAAACTTATAATGTTCGCACATATCGAAATACAGACCTAAATTCTGTGGTCCGAAGCCTCCACACAAAGCAATGTCATTAATTCCGGAAGAAAGTAGCTTGTTCACTTTCTTTGTGACATTTTTTGCGTTGTCTTGTTTCCCTCCGCCGTGACTATTATCAAGCATGATAAATGTTTTGCTCTTGAGAACTTCTTTGACGAAAGCTGGGTCGTCGACCAAATTCATATTTTCATCAGATAAGGGAATATCAACCAAGAAAAATTTATTTGCAAACGCTAACACTTCTGCGTGCTCAGAAGTTAGGTCATTTAAACGAAGATATTTTACAAAAGGCATTTTTGCTCGTATGGCAGCAATATCATTTTTAGGATCAGACGACAACTTGAAGGTGAAGTGAAGAATTGGAACGAATCCCTCGTAATGTTCTGCTGATTTAAATATTGATTCGATATTTCTTAGTGCAGCGTCGTCATTGAGAGTGTGGAAGTCTGCGTAAACACCAATACAAATTTTCAAGAACGGATCTTTTTGTTTGCCTGACAAAAATGTTCCGATTTCCTCAACTTGTTTTGGAGAATCAGCATATGAAAATTGGTAAAAATAATTACTCTCGTCCTTGCCAAAGAAGTGCTTAAATTTTTGCTTCTTTGTTTCAAAGTATTTTCTATTATGGGAATTACTTTCGGTAACAATAGGAATTCTTTCTGTGATTTTGATGCCCAGTCTGGCAATTTCTGTTACCTTTGATGGGTTATTAGTAATAAGCTTAATTTGCTGAACATTCAAATGCTGGAGAACTTTTTTTACCCATGAATACTCGCGGTAGTCTGGCTTATGACCGAGTAATATGTTTGCTTCGTGAGTGTCATAGCCATTGTCTTGGAGAATATAGGCACGGATTTTATCGTAAAGGCCAATACCACGACCTTCTTGGCGAAGGTAAATGAAAACACCATTGCCACTTTCGGCAATCATTTCAAGTGAACGATCTTTTTGTTCGCCACAGTCACAACGGTAGCTATGGAACACTTCTCCTGTCATACATTCACTATGTACACGAACAAGTACCGGCTTTGATGGATCTAACTTTGAAGTCTGAAGAAAAACGATTTCTTGGCCTTTTGGCTGGTTCCATACCCCAAAAACGAATGTGCCAAACTTGGTTGGTAGGGTAGTAGCTACTATTTCATTATTAGAAAAATCCTTCTTCGATATTTGCCCTGTGCTAATAGCTTCAACTGGGACACTATACAGATCTGAAAGAAGCTTCGCCTGACTGAGAGTAAGCTCTTTTCTGTTCTTCTCGACGAGAGAGTAAGTGGGCCTAGAAACTTCAAGGCGAGTAGCTACATCTCCTTGGGAAAGACCATGGGAGAGCCTTAGTTTCTCTAGGAGATTTGGGGTTTTTGACATGTAGGGGATTATATTGTATGTAAAGAAAATTGTCAAATATTATGTAAAATATATTAACACACATACAATGTATTGACTTTTTAATATTTGAGTGTATTATTTTAAAAAAACACAGACATATGCACCTTAACTCGTACCTAGATATAGAAACTGTTTCAGATAACTACAGTTATGTATCTCCAAAAAAGAAGGCAACCCAACTTTGGACCTTCCTCTTTGGCTTACTATCGGGCGATATGAACCCTATTCATATAAACCCATTTACCTCCATGAATTTTAAATCAAGACTTGGAGGCTTGTCACGACACGGCATAAGCACTTTAGCTCAGGCCGAAAGCTTTATCTTTAAAGTTATTAATTTTAAAGAACCGACAGAAATAATTGCGAAAGGATATAACTCTATCGACTATGCTAAGCCGGTTCGTATTGGCGACAAGTTAGTCTATACTTATACGCTTTTGCGAAAAAAAGTTAATGTCACTAAAAAGTACAGCCAGTGTATCTGGCAGATTAAAGGTACAAACCAACGAGGCGAAGATGTTTTC
>CALRFB010000036.1:3124-5777 GCA_943356455.1 Candidatus Nomurabacteria bacterium
AATTATGTATTTCCCAATACAGAAAAATCTTGTTAAAGCGCGAGTTTACCCTGCAGGATGGCTCCTTGGTGGTTCGATTGAACTCGAAGATACTCCGACACGGATATTTTGGGCTCGATTAACAATCTTTGTCTGTTTAGGTGTCACCGTATATCTGTTCGCTCATTTTTGGTTCAATCCTTAAACGTAAAAAACACCAATTTTTGTTGGTGTTTTTTTTATTACGGCTATCCCTCTCGGTCTCCCGAACCTCGCACTAGCGTGTGACCCCGGCAGGAATCGAACCTGCATCTTGAATTCCGCAAACTCATGTCCTATCCATTGAACGACGGGGCCGTCTTTCTATAGGCGCCAGCAAGTCGCTAGCGCGGAGTTACTATACAAGAAAAGGGCAAAATAGGGAAGCGCAGGAGCACTCTAGGCGCCATCGGGGCTATTTGAATTTAGAGGCCGAGCTTGTCAGCAAGAGCATGAGCCTGAGGTTCGTGCAGGTCTTCTTTGACTATACGTTTAGTAAGTATTTCTTCCAACGTATGAATATTGATTTCGTCCGGAATTTTAAGTAAAAGCGTGGGCATGAAAAAACGGTCAGTACGAACGATGAGTAGTTCGCTGTCATCATGAGTTTTAACAATCGCGAAACCCCTCATTTTTTTTGAAATATAACTGAGGCCGTTGACGGTGATTTCTTTTTCATTGATATGCACTGTCGTGTCGTTTGGTTTTTGGAGATTGGAATAAAAAAGCAAACTACCAGCAATGAGAATAAATATACCAAAGAGGCTGTTGCCGACAAAAAATGCCGTACCTGCGCCAACAAGCGTAATGAGACCGATTGCCCAAAACCAATCTGTCGTCCGTATTTTATGTTCAGCAGGTACAACCCACATCAATTCTTGCATACAAGTATTTTACTACAGAAATACAAAAAGCACCCTGTGTAGGGCGCTTTCTATAAATCGTACTGATTATGAGAGGTGTTTTGAAACGAGCTTTGTCATTTCAAACATTGAAACAGTTGCTTTGCCACCAAAAACTTTTTTGAGTGCAGCATCAGCGTTGATGTTGCGCTTGTTCTTTGGATCTTGAAGATCGTTCTTTTTGATATAGACCCAGAGAGCTTTAACGACTTCTGAGCGAGGCATTGGACCTTTGCCGATAACTGCAGCGAGTTCTTCGCTGATGGTCATTGGCTTCATAAATGCAGAGTTGGTTTTTCCAGCTGCTTTTGGCATAAATTGCTTATGTATTTGATTACCTAGTAATAACCCCCATATAGTAGCACATATTAGGATTTGGCAAGACCCCCTGCTAGGGGAAGGCAGTTTTGACTATTCGTACCGCAAGGCGTCGATCGGATTCTTTTTGCCAGCCTTACGAGCTGGATAAATACCAAATACCAGACCAGAAAACGTCGAAACACTGAGTGCCAGAAGTACAGCTTTGATAGGGAATGCGAAAACCCAGCCTATTGTCGTAAATGTTGATAGGGCAAAATAGACTATACCAACTAGTGCCGCACCAAAGGCTATGCCGATGAGGCCCCCGACAAGCGTGAGTAGCACAGATTCGATCAAGAACTGCTGAAGAATATCATTGTTTGTAGCACCAACAGCTTTTCGCAAACCGATTTCTCGAGTCCTTTCGGTGACAGCAACGAGCATAATATTCATGATACCGATACCACCGACGACAAGCGAGATCGAAGCGATGGCTGCGAGGAATATTGTCATGATAGAAGTGATATTTCCGAGAATAGAAAGAATATCTTCCTGTGTATTGATTTCAAAGTCGTCTTTTTTCTCTGAAGCAATGCCGTGGTTTTGACGAAGTACAGACGTGATACGTGATTTTACGAATGCGAGTTCATAGTCAGGACTTGCTTTGATGATAACGTCATTGAAGTACGACGTACCGAGCATTTGTTGCTGGGCGATCGTAACAGGAATGATGACAAGGTTACCCTGATCAATACCAAATGCGCCTGTGCCACCTTTTTCCAAAACACCAATCACGCGAAATGAAATATTTTTCAATCGAACTGTCTTATTGAGTGGGCTGACATTGGTACCAAAGAGCGACTCAGCAAGTGTCGGTCCAATAACTGCCACACGACTTCCAGAATCGACTTCACCTTTTGAAAATGGACGACCAGGAGCAACGTCCATGTTGCGGACATCGAAAAAGTTACCAGTTACACCTTGGTAACTTACTGTTTTATTGTTGTTGCCGTACACGATTTCAGCCTGACCTCGGACTTCACCCGTTGCACCGAGTATCGACGGTTCGCGTTCGAGTGAGCTGATATCACGATCAACAAGTGAAGTGATGATGATACCTTGCGAAGCAGCAGGGGAAGAAAAGCCACCACCGCTCGGGGCGCCAGGAACAACGAATACCAGATCAGAACCCACGCTCTGAACTTGGTTGAAAATCAAATCCTGCGCAGATTGACCGATCGACATGAGTAAAATGACTGAAGCAATGCCGATGACGATACCAAGCATGGTCAAAAAAGAACGGAGTTTACCCTGGGTGAGAGACCGTGTAGATGTTTTAAATGCATCAGTTAAAAGCATGTTATTTGAGACTAGTTAGTTTGTGACGTTTTTCGACTTTTGTATCGCTTTCAACAACGCCATCACGAACGTGA
>CALRFB010000037.1 GCA_943356455.1 Candidatus Nomurabacteria bacterium
GAAATAAATGACCTTCAAATTCCATTCCTGTAGTTATAAATTCTTTTTTATCAAACATAGGCAAAAGTGGAGCCAGTATATCTGCCATTTCCATTGAGTTCGCACCCTCGGGTAGTGTAACCTTTACACGACTAATACCATAGCGACCATATGAAAGTTTGTCTGCGATTGTAATAACAGACTGCGGACTATCAAAAATATAGTAGCCGGCTCGTATACCCCTGTTGCCCGAAAGAACAATGACAAGAGTTTGAAAAACAACGGCCGAACGAACGATGTGTTCTTTTTCAAGCATTTGTCCAGCTTTGATGACACTCGTTCCTTCTGGTATTTCAATAAGTTTATTTACAGGAAAATCTGTCGGCGCCTTAGCAAGAGAAAACAGTACAGCAGATGCTGCTAAAACCAAAATCAAAATAACGAGAAAAAAACGAAACAGTACTTTGCTCAGCAACGATTGCTTGGGTTCGTTATTTTTAGAAGGGTCGTTTGGATTTTCGGGAGCTTGCTTACCTTTGCGAAGCTTTGGAAACTTCGGCAATTTGGAAAATGATCCTTTTTTAAATGTAATAGAAATGGGCATGAATTGTATTTTATATTGGCAAGTTTGCAGGTGGTTCTGATTTTTTGGATTCAATGCGTTTAAATGTCGGTGTTTCAAGTACGCGACCTGGGAAGTGGAATATTGTGGCGAGCTCTTCTGTAGTCAAAACAAAAGGCTTGCGTTCAATAAGCACACCGCCGGCGCGTGTATGTTTCCAAGGTTTATGAAAATAACCGCGATTACGATACGCTTCCAAAATCTCCGTTTTCATACGAGTTGTACGATTGCCAGTAAAATCTTGCCAGGGGTAATCGAAGCTCGTTGTGTGTACAGGTTTAAATGCATTCATGTTACCCGAATTAAATTGCTTAAATAATCCAAGCAACCCGGTGATATGGATAGGCTTGAACATGTCTTTGTGTGCCAAATATAGACCACGAATACCAGTATCAAATCCATACTTTGTAATACTTCGTTCGATCGCTGCCACCATATCGCTTTCACCTTTTGTGGTTCGTGCTGGTGATGTTGTACCCGCTAGGGGTTTCTGCTGCTTTACTTTCAATTCGTCAATAATTCCTTGACCGAGTTTTTTCCAATCGTGTTTCTTGAACCAGTGTTTAGGGTCAGGGTATCTTCCCCACTGCGCAGCTTGAATAATGATTTGCAGCCACATTTGTTCGCCAGCACCAAGTGAACCCATATATTCAATCGTTGGTGCAATCGGATCGATCTTTTCTTCTTCTTCCATACCGCTGCTTTTATCCAAACCAAAATCAACGTATGTTTTAATAGGAAATGGATCATCTTTGGTTAAAGTAAATTCACCACCAAACATATTCCAATCAGCGGATTTGTTGTATGTTGGAATCATGTCTGTGTAGTCGTCAGTTTGAACAACTTCCACCTGAGGGAACTGCGCATAGAGTTGTGCCTCGATAATCGGTCGGAATTTTTCTTGTGTGTATATAAAAAAGAATAGACGGCCTTCAATCGAAACTATTTCGAGAGAAAACCAGGCGGGCACATTGCCCAACCAGTACTTTTGCACCCATGTACCTACACCACCAGTCTGGTAAAAAGCATTTGCTAGAAATATTTCCATCGCTGCGGGCGATTTGAATACATCCTGCGGAACGCGAATTTGGAGCAACGTCCATTTGAGTCCGAGAATATGTACCTTGCGAATGTACCGCAACCAACTCGTCCATGCGGCCGCACCTAAAACGAGTGGAAGTAGGTATGGTAAAAAAATACCAACATACTTGAAACCGTTTTGGGTAACACCTGTAAATAGATCACTAAACATATACTCGAAAATTATACCATGACGTAT
This sequence comes from Candidatus Nomurabacteria bacterium, assembly GCA_943356455.1. GTDB lineage: Bacteria > Patescibacteriota > Minisyncoccia > Phycocordibacterales > UBA9973 > JAGOSA01. The sequence continues at coordinate 1,881 of CALRFB010000037.1, forward strand.
ATATAAAAACACACCGGAAAGGGGCTTTCGAGCGCGACTGGCGCGAGAATGGAGAATTTTTTCAACAGAAAAAATTCGTACCCTTGGAGGTGTGTTTTTTATTATTACGCTATTGTATAAAGTCCTTGCTTATTTTTTTTGAAATACTTTGCATTCTGCAAGTTAACGAGAATAGTATTTTTTTTGAGGAAACGTTCCTTGAGGACTTTATCGACAATATCTTCTTTTGACATTGGGCCATTCTTTTTGAGAATTTCTTTGATGACATCTTTGACGACACCAGGTTTGTAGCCCCATTCAGCGAGACCGTATGTACCGCGTCCCACGAGAACAAAGCGGGTATCTTTGATAAGTTCATTGTGAGTTGTTGCTATATGAGTCTTTTTACCAAACGTGGTTTCGATGGCTTTAGCGACTTCTCGAAAGTGCATTGGGTTGCCGTGTTTGCGCATAATCAGGTATGCAAAATCCTTGATACCACGGGTTTTTACATTTGGAGATTCTGCTACGCCCCATTCATTCAATGGGTTTGACTTGATAGCTTTTGACATACCAAGCCAACGGCGCGCTATCTCTTCGCTCAGATAGTCGGCATTGATAGCTTTGAGCTCTTCGAGAAAACGGGTGATGATCTCAGCTTCAGGAACGAGTTCATCATTTGCAAGTGTGCCATAAAGTTTTTTGAGAGCATTGTGGACTTCAGTACTGATAGATTCATCTACTGTCCAGCGTGCATGAAATTCTTCATCTTCATTGTGCTTTTTAAAATCGTCTCCGAGTACGAGATAGAAATGGAAATGATTTTTGGTTTCCTCGTCTTTACCAAGACTTGCGAGGAGTTCTTCTTCGGCAACTACAGAGCCAAGAGAAAGGAGTGCTTTTTTTAGTTCATCAAATGCCAATTTTTCTGCAGCATACACGTCTGACTTGCGAATGGTCGTAAGGGCGGCATTTTCGATCTGGCGAACACGTTCACGAGTAATACTGTACTTTTTCCCGATCGCTTCAAGAGTCTTGCGTTCAGCGTCTGGGGTTAACCCAAAGCGAGAAACGACGACATCGTGAGCACGGTCCTGGAGGACTGAGAGAATACGTTTTGTTACCTGTTTTGGTTTAATGTTTGTAGTTGCCATATATATCCATTATTATTAGTAACCCCAATATATCATTATTATAAATTAAGTCAACAGCCCCTTGACGAACGTCAATTATGTGTTTTTTCGCACAGCACGGACTCGATCAAGTTCTGTCAAATACTTCTTACGAAGTCGCACTGACTTTGGCGTTATTTCCAAATACTCGTCGTCTGCCATGACTTCCAATCCCCTTTCAATACTGAGTGTAAAGGCTGGTTTTAGGACAATAGCTTCATCTGTACCCGAAGCTCGCATGTTGGTTAGCTGTTTACCCTTGATCGGATTTACCGACATTTCCTCACCTTTGGTTACGTTACCGATAACCATACCTTCGTATACTTCTGCACCGTGTTCGATATAGAGCACACCACGATCTTGGAGATTGCCGAGCGCAAAAGCCACTGCTTTTCCAGCAATCATAGAAGCCATGGAGCCAACTTCACGTGAACGAATTTCACCAGCATAAGGCTTAAAGCCGATAACGCGTGAAGACATGATTCCTTCGCCTTTTGTATCTACGACGAATTGACTGCGATAGCCGAGTAAACCGCGAGTTGGTATTTCAAAAGATAAACGTGTGAGTCCTTCTTTTTCTTCCATATGAGTCATGATGCCACGACGGCGTGTGATTTTCTCCACGACAGCACCGGAAGATATCGAAGGAACATCGATGATAAGTTCTTCGTATGGTTCACTTTTTGTACCATTTTCTTCGTGGTAAATAACGTGTGGTTGGGAAACCTGTAGTTCGTATCCTTCGCGTCGCATATTTTCGAGTAAAACTGCAATATGCAATTCGCCACGACCATACACTTTGTATGTTGCACCACCGTCAAAATCCACACGGAGCCCGACGTTAATTTCAAGTTCTTTCTCCAAACGTTCACGAATCTGGCGACCAGTTACGAATTTACCTTCACGTCCCGCAAACGGAGAATCGTTCACCAAAAAGTCTAGGGAAATAGTTGGCTCATCAATAGCAATAGCTGGGAGAGCAGAAGCGATTTCGTCGGCGGCTATCGTTTCTCCGATATAAATGTCTGGAATACCTGCAATCATGGCGATGTCGCCGGATTCTACACGCTCTGTGTCTTTACGACTAATACCTTCAAATGTAAAAATCTTGGTTATCTTACCCTTGCGAGTATCGCCATTGGCTTTTTTTACATAGATAGAATCGCCCGCTTTAGCAGATCCATCGTAGACGCGCACGATAGCCATACGACCGAGAAAGTTGTCATATCCCAAATTGAATACTTGCGAAATAAAAGGTGCCTCAATGTTTCCAGTAGCGATAGGTACCTCTTCGAGAATAAGGTCGAGTAATGGTTCGAGATTTTTACGCTCATCGTCTATTTTACGCATTGCTACACCTTCACGTCCGATAGCGTAAATAGTTTTAAAATTGATCTGCTCTTCGGTTGCACCGAGTTCTATAAAAAGTTCAAGCACTTCATCGTGGACGCGATTTGCATCGGCGGCTGGCTTGTCAATTTTATTGATAACAACAATAGGTATTAAACCAAGCTCGAGTGACTTTTTCAAAACGAAACGAGTCTGTGGCATTGGGCCTTCTTGAGCATCGACAAGTAGAAGCACTGAGTCAATGGCACGCAATACACGTTCAACTTCGGAGCCAAAGTCGGCGTGACCTGGTGTATCAACGATATTTATTTTAGTGCCTTTGTAGTTTACTGAAGTATTTTTAGAGTAGATCGTAATACCACGTTCCTGTTCGATAGCATTTGAGTCCATCGTAATACCCTCGCCAACCATGCCACATTCACGCATGAGTGCATCGGTGAGAGTGGTTTTACCGTGGTCCACGTGAGCGATAATAGCAATATTACGAATTTCAGTTGGTTGCATTTGCGAGAATATAAAAGTTAAAAGTAAGTAAAAATAAAATGCCTCGCGGCTTTGTGGAACTATAGTACCACGGATTTTAAATCGTTACAAGGTACTTTCCTAGAGTCTACTTTTATTGTATAGTGCAAAAAAAACTTGATATGGACATAGCACTTGAAAGCACACGTCGGATGGACGACGCCACCTACATTACTGCAGTTCTCGACTACCTCAGGGGTAATCTGCATACCAACTTCACCACAGAACCGCTCTACAAACGGGAAAAAGACCAAGGTATTATGACTCGGTTTTCTCTACATCATGAACGAAAAAAAGTGACTATCGATGTATACACCGACAGACTGATGAAAATCAGATTATATGATGAAAAGCACATCCAATACAAATGCATTATGTATGATGGATATGACACGGGTCTGATATCGTTAATCACCCTGAATTCTCATCTGGACTCGCTTCGTTTTTTTATCGCATTTGGTGAAATAGATTACGAGAATTACAAGTCAGGACACTAAAACAAAAACCGCATTCGTGCGGTTTTTTTTATTTTCTAACGCTTACAAAAAATATAATTTAGTGGTGTAGTTTT
>CALRFB010000038.1 GCA_943356455.1 Candidatus Nomurabacteria bacterium
CGACGCTTGCAGATCGGATGCTCGAAGTCACCAAAACGATCGAAGCACGCAAAATGCGTGACCAGGTACTCGACAGTATGGAGCTCGAAAAAGAACGTGGCATAACTATCAAGATGACACCAGTCTCGATGGATTTTACGATGCCTGAAAATAGTCAGAAATTTAAACTCAACCTCATCGATACACCAGGTCATATCGATTTCTCATATGAAGTTTCGCGCGCTATACGTGCTGTTGAAGGTTCTATCCTGCTTGTAGATTCCACTCAGGGTGTGCAGGCGCAAACACTCTCAGTTCTCCAAATGGCGCGTGAAGCAGGACTCGTTATTATCCCGGTGCTTTCGAAAGTAGACTCTCCACTAGCTCGTGTTGACGACGTGCGCATCGAAGTCGCTTCACTTCTCGATGTTGATCCAGATTCTGTGATGCTTGTTTCTGGTAAGACAGGTGAGGGGGTTGCAGATTTACTCACCGAGATTGTGAAGCGTATTCCGCCTCCGAAAATAGATCACCCGGGCGAAAACAATCTTCGTGCACTCGTTTTTGATTTTCAATATTCAAACCATGCTGGCGTGATTGTTTTTGTCCGTATTCTTGATGGGGAAGTTAAGCGACATGACCAACTTATGTTTGCGACGTCTAAAGAAAAATTTCAATCACTTGAAGTCGGTATGTTTCATCCAGAAAAAGTTGCTGCAAATAAAATTGGCGCAGGGCAGATCGGTTATATTGTGACAGGTATCAAGCAACCAGGCATCGCATCTGTCGGCGACACGGTGACTCTACTTAAAACCCCCATGCCGCCTTATCCGGGCTATATGCAACCCAAACCAGTCGTTTGGGCATCTATTTATCCAGAATCACAAGATGACTTCAACCAGCTCAAACTTGCTCTCGGGCGCCTTCGTTTGTCCGATTCTGCATTTTCATATGAAGAAGAAACGTCGGGTGCTCTTGGTCGCGGTTACCGTTGTGGTTTCCTTGGCATGCTCCATTTGGAAATTATTTCCGAGCGTCTCCGTCGCGAATTCAATCTTGAATTGATTGTAACGATGCCATCAATTACATATAAAGTTAAGCTTAAGAATGGCAAAGACGTTATCGTCTATTCACCACACCTTTTCCCAAATGACGGAGAGATCGCTTCTGTTGAAGAACCATGGGTGATGATAACGCTTATTACACCGATTGAATACCTCGGTAATGTGATGCAAATGCTCTACGATCATGAAGCTGAAGTTGGCGATACGATGAATTTCGGTGAAGGTCGTTCGCAAATACATTTTACGATGCCACTCCGTGAGCTCATGCGAAACTTTTTTGATGAATTAAAAAGTCAGACGTCTGGATACGCTTCGATTTCGTATGAAATAGGGGAATTCCGCACTGCCGATGTCGTCCGTCTCGATGTACTTGTTGCCGACGAAGAAGTTGCAGCATTCACCCGTATTGTCTCGCGTAGGCGTGCTCTTGAAGAAGCTGAAAATGCAGTGGAAAAATTGCATGCAATTTTGCCACGTCAGCAATTTGAAACTAAAATCCAAGGCTTTGCGCTGGGTAGAATTTTGTCATCGAAAACAGTTAAAGCATTTCGAAAAGACGTGTTGATGCACGGCTCAAAAGTTGTCGGCGGCGGTGACATTTCTCGTAAAAAGAAATTGCTTGAAAAGCAGAAGAAAGGTAAAGCACGACAAAAGGAACGTTTTACAGGCAAAGTAAACATTCCCCATGAAGTCTTTTTGAAAATGATGAGAAGTGGGAAAGAATAATTACTTTTTTCGCTTCACCTTCACGAGTATGGTTTTTTCTGTAAAATTGCCTGCAGCATCATATACTCGAAGTGTAACTGGCCTGTCACCCTCATCTAAGAAAGGGATATATATTTGTGGTCCTACGGGAAGAAAGAGTTTGTCGCCTAAATCTATATAGTAATTGTTCTGTATTCCACTATTGCTATCAAGTGCCTTAAAAGCAAACCTGACAACATCTCCTTCAACGATACTATCTTGACTAGCTTTCATTGAGGAAATAACTGGAGGTGTCGTATCCGATTGTATTCGATAGTGAGCGATAGGCCCGCCACTAGCGATTTGCAAGTGGAAATAATAAATACCATCTTTCGGAATAGGTATCGAAATATTGGAACCAATCAATGTCTGTTTGTTTGTTGGGTTTGTAGTCGGCGATGTGTCAAAAGCATATCGATACACAGTATTCGGTTTTCCTAGCCAAAGAAAATTTGCTGTCTCTTGGTTGTACCAGCGGTTTTGATTGGGATGAGATGGTGAAAAAACCACAAACGACCGCTTCGGCACATCGGGGTTTTTACTAGATAGATCAAAATCACCTACGCGATAGCTACCACTCTGGGTCATTCGAAGTACATTGGTTGCGAGGCCGTCATCTGCGAGCACGACGGTTTTTTCGTTATCGAAGGTGATGTCAAAAGTACCGAGTGTAAGTGGTCTTACCACGATAGTCGCCATGGTGAGAGATTTTTGGCCCGGAGGGAGACCGACAATTGCACAACTAAAATGTATTTCTCCCAGAATCTTATCTATTGTACTTTCAATAATGTATGAACAAGCCGAACCCTCAGTGATTATATTTGTGATAGATACAATTTTTGGATTATAGGTAAGTGAAAATTGGACAGCATTGATTGCTTCATCACCGACGGTGGTTACAACAGAAAATTGCTGTTCAGAACCAATATTGTATATACCCCAATCTGGCTGGAGTTGCATAGTTGAGTTGTAGAGTGCATAGGGGGTGTGTTTAAGTTCTATGCGCCCATTATTTTGAATATAAAGTAAGCAGAGTGTAAGTGTAAATAGTGGAATACTATAAGCAATTACAATGACATAATACCGCCAACAGTATTCTTCCGTGCTTTTTCGGTAATGATGTCTCAATACTAGGTAGAGAAAACACAGTAATGTGGCGATCGCTACAATGGTGTTTGTAACCATCGAGAGATCAACTCGAGGAATAAAAAGCAAAACACCACCGGGACTTTTTTCAAGACCAGGAAAAACAATATTTTCGACAAGATATGTTGTTCCATTTTCAAAGACAACTGTCTTGTCAGTTTCACCCGAAGTGTTCCAGTTGGAACCAGAATTGAAGTATGAACGAACGAGTTGGTCAGTAGACGTATCGCTAAAACTACTGCCGTAGATGCCATATTCTTTTGTATAAAACACAATTTCGGTACCAGGATGTAAATAGGTATCCTTAAAGAAATGAGCATAACTATTGTCTAGTAAATAGTTTGCAAACAGTGCTCCAACCATTTCATTATTCTGAAAGATGGGCCTGCCGGTACTTATTCCAATTTCTCCAACGAATGTTGTGGTCTCGATGCTCTCAACATGACTCCCATTAGCAACTGCTCTGCCAATCGGTGAGGTGAGGAAAACATTGTCACCATACTTTCCGGTATTGAGGGTTCGGCTTACCATGACACCATGTTTGTTTGCGATACCCAACAGACCAATGTTTCGTTTAGGTATCTCGGCTCGTATAAGAGAAATTAATTTTTGTCGATTATCAAGAAGCAGATTGAGAATTATTGCTGGGTCAGCTGCAACTTCATCACCCTGTGTTTTAAGGTGATTCATATCCTTGGCGAGCCCCGAGTTGAGCATGATTTTTTCATGCATAGCGATATTGCGTATGTGATACGCGCCTGCAATATGAAGTACAACAAAAACAACTGCAAAGAAGGCCAGTGTTCCGAAAAGTGACTTACCCAAAGAACGCATTGATTTTTTTATATGGACGTCATTCCAAGAATGTCTCATATTATTTTTGTAACCCCCGGCTCATGTATAGGTAGGGGGTACCCATACTAACGACCAATGATTTAATAATCAAACTCACAAAGATTGCTTGCATCAAACTATCTACAGGAAGATCGATAAAAGCGATTGTAAAGAAAAGAGAGCTATCTAAAAGCTGGGCTATTATATTGGCGAGTCCGCTTCGAAACCAAAGGTGCTTGCCGTTGTATTTTTTTGATAGATAGCGATAAATTTTTATGTTTAGATATTGAGAGAATACGTAAGCAATCAGACTTGCCATAATTATCCTGACGGAAAGAGGAAATAAGAAGGCAAGTGCTCCGCTAACTGGATCTGTTGAGCTAAAACTGGATAAACGAATAATGAGCAAAGCCATTGCCAAAAAAAAGACAATGAAAGCAACACCAAACCATATTGTTCCCACGGCTTCCTTATCTTTTTTATTTTCTAAAAGTAGATGCACTGCAAAAAAACTACATGCATAGAAAACATTTGCAGCGTTGGTGATAAAGCCAAAAACTGAAATAAGTTTCGTCCCAAAGACACTTACAAGGAGAAGGTTGATGATAATCGTCGCATAGAGCCATTTGGTGCCACTTCGGTACGCAATAAAAACCACCGTGAGGTCTATGACAGCAGCGATGAACAGTAGTGAAATATTCGTCATGCTTCACATTGTAGCATGCGGAGTATGCTACTTGAATACTCCTGGCATGTAGAGGAGGATCATGGATACTATAACGAGGACAGCGATAATCTTCCAGACAATACTTATTCGTTTGCGTGATTTTTGGCTATACATATAGTTTGGTATACTGACGGAGTATAGCATGCCCGATAAACATTCAAAAATCAAGAAACAGAAACAATCATTACTTTACACACCGATAGGTATTGGTTTTTTGGCCATTATTTTTCTTTATATTTCATACGCTACTTTTGGGGTTTTTATGAAGTGGAGGGATGCACACACCAAGCTCGTCGAGGCGCAAGATTCATATAGTGCAACGGTCGCACGTCACGATGCTATTTCAGCTGATTTAAAGACACTTTCTACAGATAGAGGCAAAGAAGAGATTGTCCGTGAAAAATTTAACGTTGTTAAGAACGGCGAAGGTGTTGTCGTGTTGCCAGGAGATCCGGCAGACCAGACTACACCCGCGTCTACACCAAAACCCAAAAAGACTTTTTG
>CALRFB010000039.1 GCA_943356455.1 Candidatus Nomurabacteria bacterium
GAAAGATTCTTCGCTCATACAACAAGATGCTCATTGCTCAGGTTCGAGAAAAAATCACAGAAGAGATTGAAGAAAAAATGGAACAACAAGAAGAAAACCGTCAAGAAGAAATGAGACAGCAGGATAGCGATGAACCTATTGCTGAAATACACGTACAGAGACCAAAACACAAAAAACGCACATAACATGCGACGGAATTGTATCGCAACCAGTATACTTATCGCCATCTTTATGATGGCGAGCTCCGTTTCTGTATATGCCGATGAAATAGTAACTATATCTGCATCTGTTCCAGGAGCAGTAGGGCCTGGAGGCGGGGGTGGAGGAGGAGGAGGCGGTACAGGTTTCTCGTCACCAACAGCGGTCACATTTTCTGGCCGAGCATACCCACTATCTAAAGTTACGATATTGCGAGATGGAAATATTGCTATTACTACGATCGCTGGGCCTGATGCACGATTCTCCGTAACACTTGAAAATCTTACGGGTGGAAACTATACATTTTCAACATACACAGAGGACGCCAACGGCAGACGTTCCGCCTCTTTTTCATTCCCGCTTTTTTTGACAGAAGGTGCCACCACAACAGTTTCCGGTATTTTTTTAGCACCAACAATCGATGTCGACAAGGCTGAAGTGAAACAAGGCGACAATATTAACATTTTCGGCACAGCCGCTCCTTCGTCTACTATTACTATCTCCGTGCATTCTCCGGTAGAACATTTCGTTCAAACCCAAACCGATCCAAATGGTACGTATCTTTACACGTATGACACATCACTACTCGAACGGGGTAGTCACCAAACAAAGTCAAAAGTTAGTCTGAGTAGTGTGGCCAGTGAATACGGTACCAGTGCGGGGTTTACTGTCGGTGATAAAAATATTCCTAAAGATTCTATTTGTGGCAGAAGAGGAGACCTCAACAAAGACTGCCGTGTGAACATTGTCGACTTCTCAGTTTTGGCATACTGGTATAAACGACCAAATGTACTCGAAGGTATAGACCTCAATGCTGATGGACAGATTACAATCGTCGACTTCTCTATATTGGCTTATTATTGGACAGGTTAATATATGAAAAAAATATTTTACTACATTTGCATAGTGGCGTGTCTCGTTGTCACAAAACAGTCTTTGGCACAAACTGTAACAACACCAGTTTCGAGCGCAGTCTTTCATCAGGCTGAAGCATTTACTATTCCTATCACAATCGAAAGTGCTACGACACCAATCAATGCTTTTAGTTTTACGGTAACTATTCCCAATAACCTTACTTTTGTCGGTAGTGACGAAGCGGGTTCTGTTGTTAGTCTTTGGATAGATTCGCCACATCTTGAAAATGGCAAAGTGATACTTTCTGGAGCTATGCCAACAGGTTTTACGCAACTAATCAATCCATTGAACAAAATGCGGGGACCAGGACTTGTCACCAAGTTAATATTTTCGGGCAATGATGCTGGCGAAGGCACTATTACAGTTACACCTTCGGTATACGCAAACGACGGATTGGGTACAAAAGTCGCATCCGCCGGTTTTTCTATACCCGTATCGATCGATGATAAAGTCGTTCGTAGTGCGTATGTCTGGCAAGATGCTATTTTACCAGAACAATTTACTCCAACAATAGAGCAGAATCCTGTAGTGGAGGACAATGCATACACCGTTGTTTTTTCCGCAATCGATAAAGATTCAGGGATTGCACACTACGAAATCAAAGAGGGAAATGGTCTATGGATAGAGGCTACTAGTCCCTACGTACTACGTGATCAAACACTCAGTTCAACAATCGATATTAAAGCTGTCGATAAGGCGGGCAATGAACGAGTTGTGCGTGTAGTTGTTCATGCTGTATCACCAGTGGAGCGTAGATCTAAAATAGTAATCGTATTTCTTGCTCTATGTGTAGCAATCACCATAGTTGTCTTTCGAAAAAAGATTTTCAAGGTAAAATAGATATATGTTCGTTCGTCGAATGACTAAGCTATTTATTGTTGCATGCATGGTATGTATGGGACTTTATGCGAGTGCTGCTACGCTGAGTATTTCTCCTGCACAAAAATCTACACACGTAAGTCAATCAGTTTCTGTTGATATTGTTGTGTCTTCATCTGATCAAGCTATAAACGTTGTTTCCGGAAGAGTTATTTTTGACCGTACATATTTGCGACCCGTGAGTGCAAGTAAATCTGGAACGATTGTTAAGTTTTGGATTCAAGAACCCAGTGCTGTTTCCTCTGCAACCATTCTCAGTTTTGAAGGAGTCATTTTAAACCCTGGATATACTGGCAATCGTGGACAGATCATCACCTTAACATTTGCTGCCATGAAAGAAGGTCAAACTGATATTGCTGTCACTGACGGTGCGGTGCTCGCAAACGATGGCGTTGGCACAAATGTATTTTCTGGAGCAAAAGGAGGCACCATTACGATTTTACCTAAAATAGTAGAGCCTACACTGGAGCCACTCCCGATACCAGTTCCTACACCGACTCCTGTACCCCCCCCCACCCCCATTCCAGCCCCTGTTGCAGTAGTAGAAATACCGACACAACCAGCATCGAGGGGATTTGAAATAGTTGATTATCCACGCGAAGTTCGTGTCGGCCAGCCCATAACTATAGATGGACGGGGAGGTGACAAGCCGATCATGGTCTATGCCGTTCGGGCTGATCTTGGCGGACCACTAAGTGGTACTATTGTCTATAAAAGTTTGACAGAGGGCGGATATGATAAGCGTGAAGAAGCCTCGGTTAGTGACCAGACATTTAAGGCTACGTTCAGCAATGTTTCATCTGGTCGCTACGCATTCTATGCTCGTGACGGGGGAGACAATGTCACCAAGGTGATTTTCGTTGATATTAAAGGCTCTTTTTGGATATCAGCAGGGGACTTTCTTGAGAAATGGTGGTGGCTTTGGGTCTTTGCAGTTATACTTTTCATTTCAGTGTATAGTGCATGGAAATTAGGCCAAAAAAATGGAATTGAGTCAAGGCTTGACCAATAAAAAACCCTTATTTTATAAGGGTTTTTTCAATTTGACAGCAGTAAAAAACATGGCATAACCATTGACTTTTGTGGTCATAAATGCTATTATATTGATGTACCTTTGTATTGGCGTAAAACGCTTTAAATATAAAGGTTTTTTCTTTCTACGAACGTTTTGCGGGGCGAAACCGCTACTATGACGAAAAAAATCACGAAGCTCGTTCACTCGTTTATTGCCATTCCAATTCTGGCTTTCTCCCTCCCTTCGGCTACTCTGCCAAGCGGGATCACGCTGAACTTTGCTTCCCAATTTAATACTGGTACGGCCATCGTAGAGGACAACACTCTCGATTTGACCGAGTACCGTGCGCAACTTATTGACGATTACTTTACTGCCAAGAAGGTCCCTATGGCCGGCTACGGTAAAGATCTCGTTGAAGCTGCTGACAAGTATGACATCGACTGGAGACTACTTCCGGCTCTCGCCATGCGAGAATCAACCGGCGGTAAGTTCGCTTGTGGAGGTAAACTGTCTGCAGAGTGGAACCCATGGGGTTGGAATTCGTGTAAAGGTAAAGGCTTCTCGTCTATGGAGGAATCCATTGAGATGCTCGCTAAACATATTTCCGGTAACCATGAGAAAACTGCGCGCTACTACAAAGATAAGGGAACGAAAGCTATCCTCCAAACCTACAACCCTCCATCGGTCGTTCCGACCTATGCCAAGGAAGTCATGGGAATTATGGATAAAATCGCCCCTGTTCAAATGGTGGAATTGCCTGATGCGTCTACAGACGCGAAAGTCGCTTCCGCGATCTAATTGGAAAGTCAAAAAGCCCCCAGATTTGGGGGCTTTTGCTTTTCATGCTTTATTCAAATTTTTACTCACTAATACTTTCCTGTGCCTCGTGTACTTCCTGGCTAGATGTCGGAACTACAGTACGAGGGTTACCGCTCGGATGGTGCAAGCTGTGCTGGCCTAGATTTTTCGGAGCGGGGAAGAAATAATCCTCTGCATGTGTACCTTTTGGATACAGTGCTTTTCCCTGTATCGAGCCAAAGGCTTGTTTCTTGAATATCTCAAAATCAGGCGAAGTGGCTTTGCCACCTAAAGATTTATAGACCTTCAATGTTGCAATACTAAGCAGGTTTACTTCAGTCGAATACGTCTTGTGAAGCATCGACTTAAATGTAGAAATAATACATCCTACATGTTTGCGTTGAAATGCTATCGTCATGTTATGTGTTTTAGGACTGGTTTAAAGTATTATACCACTTTAAGTATAAAAAGCAAGCTCTGTGTCGTGGTTTAGATTTCCTTTATTTTCTCTATTACAATACTTTTTTCACCATTTCGAACGGTGATTTTACCTTCGAATGCAACGGTTTTATCGGGTACGATAATTGCACCGAGTTCAGTAAATGTTTTTGGAAAAACTACTGCCTCGATTGCACCAGAGAAATCGGCAATTCGAATGAATGCCATGCGATCATTCTTTTTAGTAAAAACGGGACGAACTGTTTCGATGATACCAGCGAGAACGACAGTCATACCATTGTGCAGTTCATCATGAACTCTTTTTATATTGATCGAGCGCCCCATAAGTTTGTCGCGAATCTTGTCGAGCGGGTGACCAGATACGTACAAACCAAGTAGTTCTTTTTCCCAAATTAAAATTTCTGATTTGCTGATAGGTGGCATAACTTGCAGATTGAAACTTGGTCCTGCTTCAGGTAGATCACCAAAGAGCGAAACCATGCCAGCATTTTTTTTACCTTCGCGGTTGTATTCGAGCATATTTTCAATGTTGCCAAAAAGGGTAGCGCGTTCACCGAAAGCATCCATGGCTCCAGTTTTTATAAGAGCTTCCAGTGATTTTTTATTGATATTTTTATGGTGCACTCGATCGAGAAAGTCGCCGATCGATTTGA
>CALRFB010000040.1 GCA_943356455.1 Candidatus Nomurabacteria bacterium
GTGTCTGTTGTCGCTCGATTATGCTCAGATCGAACTCCGTATCATGGCGATGTTAAGCGGTGATAAAGAATTGATAAAGATTTTCAATGCTGGTATCGACGTTCATACAGGTGTGGCCTCGCGTGTGTTCGGTGTGACACCCGAAGAAGTGACCAAAGAACAACGCCGTCGTGCCAAGATTATCAACTTCGGCATTATTTACGGCATGGGAGTTTCAGCTTTGCAAAAAAACTTGGGAAGTACACGAGGCGAGGCACAGGCATTCCACGATGCTTATTTTGAAAGCTTTACTGGCGTGAGAGATTTTATCGAATCAACAAAAGAGTTTGCCAACAAACACTACTACACAGAAACACTTTTCGGTAGAAAGCGTCGTTTCCCAGCACTACGTTCCGCCATGCCTTTTTTGCGCTCAATGGCCGAGCGTATGGCCTCAAATGCTCCACTCCAAGGAACTCAGGCAGATATGATTAAGCTCGCTATCCGCTTTGCAGACGAAGATCTGCACAAAGCTGGACTTGCCGATAAAGCTCATCTTATTTTACAAATTCACGACGAATTGGTGTATGAAGTAGACGAAGATGTTGCAGACAAGGCAGAGCAGATTATCAAGGAAGCCATGGAAGGTGTTTTGCCACGCTCATATTTACACTACACACCCGCTGTACCAGTCGCTGTTTCGGGCGGAAAAGGTAAAACATTGTACGACGTAAAATAGATACTTCTGGTAGAATAAAGGTATGGAAGATCCTAATAAAGACCACAACCTCAGCAAAGAACAGAACATCAACTACCTCGGTAGTTTTCCTCCAATGATACAAATGGCCGGCCTTATTTTCGGTGTATTTCTCGAATTCATTATTCCAACAAAAATGTTTCCACCACATACAGCGCAAATTATCGGTGCTGTGCTCGTTGTTCTCGCCACTGTGGTTATCCTCTGGTCACAAAAAACATCTGCCGAATTTCGCAAGCGTGAAAAACAAGGTGAGGCGCGGAGTTTTTCCAAAGGCCCGTATCGCTGGAGCGACAACCCAACATCTTTTTCTCTTGCACTACTCGTCATCGGATTTGGCTTTATGCTCAACTCACTCATGATCGTTGCTTTGTCTGCGGTCGGCTATTGGTTGTCGTATATGGTGTACGAACGACGCAAGAAAATATTGATGGAAGAACACTACAAAGACGATTACATAAACTATAAGAAGAAAATTAATTCTCTTTTCTAATATGATTGCAGTTTTTTCCGGAGCGTCAACAGAACGCATGCTTGCAGTTCACAAACTACTTGATGCAGAAATAAAAAAGGGGAGTACTCTTGTTTCGTTTTCCGATGCTTCGTTTAGCCGTGAAGCTATTCTTTCATATGGCGGAGGCGCTGATATGTTTGGTACCACGTACGTTGTTCATTTGTCGCGTGTCAGTGAACACGCCGAAGGGGTGAATTTTTTTCTAGATGAAAATAAAGTCTTGGCTTCGTCATCGACTTTGTATGTGATCGAAGAGAATGAAATTGTAAAAGAATTGAAAGATGTATTTGGTGCAAGTGTACGAGAGTTTAAAATTGCGAAACCAAATTTCTTTGGAAGCCTGACAGCGTTCACACTTGTCGATGCATACAATACACGCGATAAAAAAAATGTTTGGATGCTGTATTTGAAGCTTATTGAAAACGGTGTGCCTGCAGAAGAAATCGCCGGCGCCATGATGTGGAATTTTAAAAACTTGTCATTGTATTTTTCAGTTTCAAAACCAACCGCAGTACAACTCGATATGAAGCCGTTTGTTTTTTCAAAAGTAAGTACTGCTGCAAAACTTTTTTCTCAACCAGAAATTGCTGAAAAAGCTTTTCACCTTACTTCAGCGTTGCATGATTCGCACCGCGGTGTTGGTGACGGCGCATCACTACTCGAACTCTTTATTTTAAAATCAATATAATTACATTTACAAAAGAACAAGCAAAAGAAAAGCCCCTCATGAAAGGAAAGGGGCTTTTATATGTGTATGCTTCAAAGGAGAGTGAAGCTATCTTTTAAATTTTCGTATAAAGAACTGGAACGTGTTCGACGGGTGATAGAAAACAATGGGAAATCTATCGAAGGAACTAATGTAGCTGGTTAAACTTTACTTTTTATTGATGGCCCTCAATCAGGGTGTACATAAGAAAGTTATTGAGCTTTGCATTAAGTATAGCGATTGTGGCTCGCAAACAAAGCCCATACATGTGGATTTCTTTTTAAGCGTTGCAAAATAAGCCTCATTCGACTACTATACGCATATGACCTTAGCCCTTATTGCCCTAGCCGTATTTATCGCCACACTCTTGGGTGGCTTTTTTGCACTACGCTTCAAAGATAAATTACATCTGATTGTTGGTTTCTCGGCCGGTGCAGTTCTCGGTATTGCATTTCTAGATTTGATACCCGAAGCAGTGTCACTCGTTGGTTCAGCTTCGCGCTCACTTACAATTTCACTTGTTGCGGTTTTAGTGTACATGATCATCGATCGCATATTTTTTATGCACGCACACAATCATGACAACACGCATGAACACGATGACTCGCATAAGCACGATGACGTACATGAGCACGAGGTCGCACACGAAGATAAAAATCGTGGCATGTTGCGCGCGGGGAGTTTGGTGCTCCATAGTTTTCTCGACGGATTAGCAATTGGATTTTCATTTCAGATTTCAGCTGTGACCGGAGCGGTTGTTGCGGTTGCAGTTTTGGCACACGATTTTTCTGACGGTATAAATACAGTTGCTGCGATTTTGAAAGGCGGCACCAGTGTTCGTGCAAAAACTTGGCTGATGCTCGATGCGCTTGCTCCCGTTGCCGGCATCATCGTTGGTTCACTTGTTGTGATCAGCGACACAATGCTCGGCTATGTGTTGTCGGTTTTTGCCGGATTGTTTGTCTACATTGCACTTGCCGATATGGTGCCTGAAAGTTTTCACGCACATCCCAAAAAATGGACAACGATCATGACAATACTTGGTGCTGTGTTTATTTACATCGTCATTCATTTCGCGCATTTGTAACATTTGATTTTTCCTCGCACACGTGGTATTTTGACAGAGCCTTTGGCCTCTTTGGTTTTTGCGATTTAGGTACAAATGCACACACATCCGCCCGTAGCTCAGTCGGTAGAGCAGCTCCCTTTTAAGGAGACGGTCGCAGGTTCGATTCCTGCCGGGCGGACAAATAGATTACAAAAGAAATATATTATGGAAAAATTACAGACTCCAGAATCAAATAATTTTCCACCAGAAAAAAGGACTGAGTTTCTTTTAAATACAAAAATAAATAAGGAAGGCGCGTTGGCTGAACTGGAGGAGGGAGATTTTCTCCGTTATGCAGGTGTTCCGTCAGAATTGATCACTGAAGAAATCAATCAACTTCCTATGATCGAGCATCTCGATAAAGCTAGAGATATTGGTGTGGTTGCTACTATAAAAGACGCTTCATGGTCGTACATGGATAATCGTCCCGTACTTTTTACAAAAGTTGGAGGCCAAAATGTGCCGTTTTATAGAAGTAGCGAAGGCACGGGTGGGAATAAGACTGCAGGCAAATGGTATCCATTTTTTGGTATTGGAGCACAGGGTTGGATAATAAAAGGAAAGGGAGATGATCACGAAACTGGTTATCATAACCCTGCACTAAATAAACTCCAGGGGATTTTTAATGAAACCTTTAACTGGGAACATGAATTGGATTTTCTAAAAACAGAAGAATTCACCAAGCACCCACTTACACAAAATAAAGATGCCATGAAGCTTTTTTGTCCGCCAGCCTTTCTCGACCTAACTCTTTTTGGTAAAAAAGATCTGAGCGAATTTGATATCGAAAATTACCGCAGTAAGCATAAGGAATGGATAGAAGATATATTGAATACAATGTATGAAAAATATCCACAAGAATTTATTGATGAAGTTATCAAGCTTAATACGGAGAGACTTGCTAAATCAGGCTATTTACCCAAGAAATAATAAATTACCAGTTCCTGATAACAGCAAAGTGGTCAGGGTATACCCCTTGAATAGCAGTTCTAACCTGGTACAATTGGGCGGACAACATCTAACTTCATGAAAAGTAATCACGCTGCTAAAAAGCTAACAATTAAAAAAGCATCACAAAAAACAGTCGCACTTATTCTGGAAAATATCAGAAGTGCTGAGAATGTGGGCGCACTATTTCGGACTGCTGACGCAGCCGGAATTTCACATATTTATTTGGTTGGGTACACGCCTGCACCGCTCGATCGTTTCAAGAGACCAAATACCAAAATAGCAACTCGCGCCCTCGGTGCAGAAAAAAATATTCTTTGGTCAATACACACAAATACGCTCACACTGATTACGAAATTAAAAAAAGATAATTGGCAGATCGTTGCGTTGGAACAAGCACCCACAGCAATAGACTATAAAAAAGTGGCCAAACAACTTGGTCAAAAAGTCGCATACATCGTCGGCAATGAAGTCGATGGAGTTTTACCGAAGACTTTGGCGCGGGCAGATATCATCGCTGAAATCCCAATGCGCGGGAAAAAAGAGTCACTCAACGTTTCGGTTGCACCAGGAATAGCACTTTTTCGCATGCTTGATATCTGAAGCTCGATATCTGAAAGCTCGATATATAAATTTGTTCTAGTTTCCGTATTGAATTGGTTCCTGGTTATACGTGCCAGGAGTAAGAAGTGGCTTGGCGGTTTTATAGCGTTCTGGCCCACCCGTATAAAGCCAAATGATAAAAAGCAGAATGAACCCAAGTATAAAATAGAGAAAATCTTTTTTCGCGTCCATGATCAAAGTATACACTAAT
>CALRFB010000041.1 GCA_943356455.1 Candidatus Nomurabacteria bacterium
CAAGATTTCATCTCACTTGTGTATAGTTTCAAACAGTATGGTTGGTAACCCATACTCATTGGCGCGCTAGTGGCCTAGTTTCCTAGCCTTACCAACTAGGGATAGCGGGTTCGATCCCCGTCGCGTCAATAATTTAGATTAGTATATAGACTCATTAAAAAAGAGTTCACGTGAGTGAACTCTTTTTACATTTCGAGTATTTCAACTCGGAGCATTTTTGCAACCAAAGTGATTTAATTAGGATAGGCACAAACGAATCAGGGACAACCTACCGAGACATACGATAAAATAAAATGATATAATTTTTGTACACTATGTCATATTTCACATTAGATTTTTTTGGACTCTTTATTTTTATCTCCGGTTTTATCATTGGCCTCGGAGCTGTAACGGTCATCGATATTCACGGGTTTTTAGGACGCAAATCCTCATACTGGACCGAGGCGACGACAAGGACTCACAAGGTAACCAAACCCATGATCTGGGTAGGTATCACACTTGCAGTTATTGGCGGCCTCATATTGTATCGCAGTTCCATGTTTACTGGGATTCCTATGGTGCACGCTGGTATTGCTCTAGGACTTATTTTGAATGGCTACTTTCTGTCTTTTAAAGTCAGTCCGTTTATGCTCCAAAGAGAAAAAGAAGGACGTGCAGGAGAACTGTTGCCTGCTTCATGGCAAAAGAAAATCATAGTAAGCCTCATTGTGTCAGATATTTTATGGTGGGGAGGACTTGTATTGCTTGTATTGTATATAGTAAAAAAATAAAGCACGAAAATACGTGGAAAAAAAATGTCTAGAAGTCACCTGTATTAATTTAGAATAAATATAGATATGGAAGAAAACACCAATTCAAAAATAGAATTCCTTGATCGTGCTCATGAAATTGAGGCTATGGTAAAAACTGACCAAGATATGCGAAACAAAAAACGTATCAGCGAGGATTTTTTCGACGAAACCATTGGTAAAAATAATGCTGAAAAATTAAAGATAATCATTTCCGAGATCGGATGGCCCACGATATCTAAAGTTGGCGAAGAATCTAGTCATAGTGCGTGGCTTCTTGCTCAGCACGCTGAGCATAATATCCCATTTCAATTACAATGCTTAGAACTTATGAAGCAATGTGCACCGGGAGAAGTTTCGAAAAAAGATATTGCTTATCTTGAGGATCGAATACGAGTGAATCTGGGTCAACCTCAGATATATGGTACACAATTTACCCGACAAGGAGAAATATATGTACCGAAGCCGATTGAAAATAGAGATTCAGTTGATGATCGCCGAAAGGAAATGAATCTCGAAACACTCGAAGCTGGTATTATAGAGATGAATAAGTAGTTAAATTTAATTGTATAGCATGATATTATTTATTTTTTTACCACGCTGCAATAATCACGCCCATAGCAACTGTCACAACAAAACTGCTGAAGAATTCGAACATCCACAAATCACGCGATTTGCCCATCCAGATAACATCGATAGATGTCGACGTTACAATAAAACCAAGCCAGACGAGAAAACCAGTAACCGCACCAACCCAAATGTGTGAGCCTGCGATCACACCCGAGCTCGCCATAACAGAGTAAATTACTGCTAACACATATGCCGTAACCAAATTGACCACCATGTTCCATACCATCTGGCCATACATATCGCTCATTTTTTCATTGCCAGTGGGGGTGATTTTAGCAAGGCGAATCCAAAGCTTGCCGAATAATGGTCCGTGGAACATAAAGCCAATAATAAAAGCGGCAACTGCTGCAACCAAAACTGCCAAATATGAAATGTGTATCATGATCAAAGTATATAGCAGACTATGATAAAATAACAAAACATATGAACGACCATATCCGCGAATCGATAGAGCAAATCCAAACGAGTAAACGAGAGCTGGTAGCGCAAATGTTTGTGGTGTTCGTTGTGCCGATTCTCGCAATCTATTACGGTTTTGTTCCGGCTACGTACCGTATCTGGGTACTTGCAGTAGTCATGACACTTTTTATCTTATTGCTTATGCAAGAAAAATGGACACGTGACATGCTTGGACTCGGACGACATCGCATAAAAAAATATGCGCTCCCCTATATTATTTTTACGGCTGTTGCAGTTTTTGCCATCGTATATTTCGGTGAAAAAATCGGCCGTGAAGAACTTGCATCGTGGTGGAAACACAGTCATTTTCTATACAAATTTTTCCTCGTTTCTCTTTTTCAAGAAGTTGGATATCGCGCGTACCTAATACCGGCTCTTGGCAAGCTTGTTAAAAAACCAGTTTTTATTGTTACACTCAATGCCATACTATTTACATTGCTTCATATTATTTTTCCTGATCCAATGATCGGACTTCCGCTCGCATTTGTCGGAGGTTTAGGTTTTGCACTTATGTATTTGGAATATCCAAGTTTGATACTTATCGTACTCAGCCATTCGGTTATCAATTTCCTTGTGGTGCTGTACGGATTTTTTGTTATTCCTGGAGTTACGTACTAACTTTTTAGTTATTTACGACATCTTTTTTTTCTTCTACTAAATCTGCAGAAAATCGTTTTTTCATATATACTGTATGTATTATATGCAAAAAATAACATCATTCTTTACGTCAATCTGGTCGTGGATCAAAGCTCGTTTTCAAACCAAACGCAGTAAAATCGTGGCGACTGTAGTCGTCATCGTGGGCATCATACTGCTTCTCACTCACAAACCTGCTCCCGTTTACCAATTTGTCGCAGTAACCAAAGGTCCAATCACCGAAACCGTATCTATTACAGGCAATACCATGCCTGTTCAGAGTGTATCTCTTGGTTTTGGTAGTACAGGCACCGTCAATCGCACATATGCAGTCGTTGGTAAAAACGTCAGAAAAGGCAATGTATTGGCTCAGCTCAGCGCAGGCGATCTCTACGCCCAAGCCAAGCAAGCAGAAGCGGTATTAGCAGGACTCCAAGCTGGTTCCCGTCCTGAAGATGTTGCCGCGTCGGAAGCGGCCCTAGACAAATCAAAACAGGATTTGGCAAACTTATACGCAAGTATTAGTGATGTTTCCAATACTGCATACGCAAGCGCAAATGATGCTGTTCGTACCTTACTTGATCCACTTTATTTTGACGATGAAACCCCAAAACCGCAACTTACGTATACAACCAGCTTCCCAGTTAATACTGTTATTACTGAGCGTATCAATGCAACCACTGCTCTCAATGGTTGGGTGGCAAGTCCATCTGAATCTACAATCAATAAAAACGTAAGCGATCTTGAAATTATTCGTCAACTTATATCAGACACAGGAAAAACACTTGATGGTTCGCCCGTTCTTCCTGACGCAACCATAGCTACATATAAATCCGCTGTAGGTGCAGCCCAAAGTGAAGTAAATACTGTAATCAAATCGCTTAATACACTTTCACAATCCATCGCTTCACAAAAACTTACGATAGCACAACTCCAATCTCAACTTAACCTTAAAAAAGCTGGGTCAACACCACAAGACATCATGGCGCAAGAAGCTGCTGTGCAAAGCATATATGCACGTCTCGACAATACACGAATCGTTGCTCCGATAGACGGCGTCGTGACGCAGTTTGATGCAAAAATCGGACAGCTTGCCACAACAGGCACACCGCTCGTCGCTATTATTTCTGATAAAGCATTTGAAGTTGAGGGTTTGATTTCTGAAATCGATATCGGGAAAGTTGCAGTGGGCAACATGGTTTCCATGACGCTTGATGCATTTCCTGGAGAAACTTTTTCTGGAGTTGTTTTTTACATCGACCCAGCCCAAACAACTTCCGAAGGTGTTGTCGGGTACAAGATCAAGGTTAATTTCGACAAAGCCGATCCTCGCATGAAGAGTGGGCTCACAGCAAATATTGACATTAAAACTCGTAGCAAATCTGAAACACTTATCTTGCCTCAGTATGCGGTTTTACAAAATGATACAGGCATATTTGTTCAAAAACTTGTTGGTCAAAAGCCCAACGGCAAAGGTGGTACCGTCACCGATGTGCCAGTTACGCTCGGTCTAAGTGATCAAGATGGCAACGTAGAAATCTTATCGGGTGTTTCGGAAGGTGAACAAGTAATCAATATCGGTCTAAAGCAAAAATAAATGACAACTATGATAGACATTGTCGGTCTAAAAAAAGAGTACATAGAACAAGAGACACCGACTCTGGCACTTCGTGGCGTCAATCTTTCGATCGCCAAAGGTGAATTTGTTTCAATCATGGGACCATCTGGTTCAGGTAAATCTACACTGCTTCATATTTTGTCTTTTCTCGATCGACCAACTGGCGGTAGTTACAAATTCCTTGGCAAAAGCATCGACGACATGGACGAAAAAGAATTGGCACATGTTCGCAACAAAGATATGGGTTTCGTTTTTCAAGCATTCAACTTGCTGGCTCGTCTCACTGTATACGACAATGTAGAAGTACCACTTCTCTATTCAGAAGTTCCCCCAGAAAAACGTAAAGCGTTGATCGAAGAAGCTGTGCGTTCTGTCGGACTTACAGATAAACTCCACACAGAAGCAGGACGTCTTTCTGGTGGCCAGAAACAACGCGTCGCTATTGCTCGAGCACTTGTCGCTGACCCCAATGTTATTTTTGCCGACGAACCAACTGGTAACCTCGACTCTGTTTCTGGGTTACAAGTTATGGAAATATTGCGTGAACTGCATGAAAAAGGCCGCACTATTGTACTCGTCACTCACGAAACACAGACTGCAGAATTTGCGGATCGCATTATTCA
>CALRFB010000042.1 GCA_943356455.1 Candidatus Nomurabacteria bacterium
GGAAATAGCGACTTCAGCAAGGTGTTCGGTACGGTTGTCGGCAGTTATCACCGTAAATCCATGTGGCTTATTAAATTTGGAAGCAACTTTAGCCAAAACTTTTGTCGGACCCAACCCAACAGACACACTGATATTGAGCTCGTCACCAATTTCTTTTGGAATACGGAGAGCGGTGTCGAGTGGATCAGCTTTTCCAGAAACGTAGAGATTTGTGAGGTCAGCAAAACATTCGTCTATAGAATATTCTTCGACAATAGGTGCGTACTTTTTGACAATCGTTGCCATGCGACGAGAAAAAACAGTTATGGCATTGTAGTCGGATTCTACAATAGACACTTGTGGGAAACGGTGACGGATTTCGTGTAGCGACATGGCACGACTGATACCGAGAGCCTTGGCTTCGTAGCTCGCAGCTGTGACGATACCACGTTCGAGACCAGTGACGATCGGTTTGCCAGCGAGTTCTGGGTGCAGTGCTGCGGTGCATGCCGCAAAGAACGCGTCGCCGTCAATATGGAGAAATATTCGTTCTTTTTTCATATAGTTTAAATAATTTTTTTAATTTTTAATTTTTCTGCTTCTACTTTTATTTCTGCCCTCACTTCTATTTCTTGAGTACTTTTTTAACAAATATCCAGATAGTGTTTCGCATCGATTCACCTACTGTCTTTTTACCTAAACGCATTCTGACTTCTTTCTTATTTTGTATATTGCCCACCATGTATGTGTAGTACATATTTTTTATTTTTAATTGATAATCTCTTAATGTGGTTTTGCTATATTAGTATTTGCGGATGACGGCTTTGACGACGGCTTCTACTTCGAGGTCTTCGGTGGGGCGGAATGGTTTGTATTTGGTATTGGCTGCTTCGAGGTAGTACCCTTGCCGATCTTTGCGTAAATATTTCATCGTATATCCTCCGTCGAGTCTAGCGATAACGATTTCTCCGAGCTTGTCTTCGCGTCGCCGTTCGACGATCACGACATCACCTTCTTTGATACCGGCATCTTTGATCGAGTCACCTTTGACGGTCAGCATAAAAGTTGATTCGGGTTTTTCAATGAGCCATTCGTCGAGAGAAAGTGCATCGGCCATATCTTCTTCGGCTTGCGTTGGAAAGCCAGCTTCGACGAGACCGAGTTTGCGTACACCAGCGAACACTGAACCTGGTATAAGTGAACCGTTTGCAGATTTATCGAGAATGCCGAGGTCAATGAGTTTGTCGGCGAGACGAACAGCGGCTTGGCTTGATGCGTAGCCGGCAAGTTTGGCCAGTTCACGATATGTGGGCATACGTTTTTCTTGTTTAAAGAAACGCTCGATTTTAGTTTTAATACCTGTGATATCCATGTACAGAGTATATGTGAACGCTTGTTCACAAGCAAGAAAATGCTGTGGAAAAGTCGTTGCGAGCATCATTGACTTTTTGTATATAAAGTGCTATAATACTCTTAACATAAAATCCTTAAAAAATGGAATCTAAATCGCAGGCCCCACGCGTGGCCATCATGATCACCTTGGCTGCCCTACTTGCAAGTTGCGCAGCCCTCACTTTCCACTGGTACACACCGACCAATCTGATCGCTGTATCATTTGGAATTGTCGTCACCCATATCGCTGTATGGTATGTGACAAAACTAAATCCACAAACACCCTGGGAAGAATACGTAGTAGTAGTTTGTATAACAATACTTGCCATGGTTGTAGTATTGATTGCACTCGAGCTCGGACATGTTTCGGGCTCGTATGAAACAATTGCACTACTGACAGTACCGGCGCTGTCAGTTGTCGTCGGATTGATCCACACCAAGCACAGCGTTATGGTAAATCTGACTGCTGCCCTGACACTCGTCGTAACACGAGAACTGGATTTGCGAGGTTACATAGTTGTATTGGGATTCATGTTTGTCGTATCTGGTATCAGTTGGTTACTTAAAAGAGGAGCGATGCTGCTCCTGAGTAAAAATTAAAAAACAAAACAAAATACCAAGGCCCACTTTACGAAGTGGGTCTTTTTTATTGCGTATAAAAAAAACCCCGACTATGCCAGATCGGGGCTTACGACTACCTTCTCCCAAAAGTAACCGTGGTACTACAAAACAAACGACTTACGATGCGCGTTGTAGATAGAGCGTATCGTACAACGAAAGAATATGATCG
This sequence comes from Candidatus Nomurabacteria bacterium, assembly GCA_943356455.1. GTDB lineage: Bacteria > Patescibacteriota > Minisyncoccia > Phycocordibacterales > UBA9973 > JAGOSA01. The sequence goes on from CALRFB010000042.1 coordinate 2,162, forward strand.
ACCATACCATCGATCGCGTTTTCTTTACGAGGCAAGATCAACGTAAACCAATCACACTTGTCTTTGATCAACTGTAATTCAGTTGGTGCTTTTTCCATGCGTGTTCTAATGCGCTCTTTGCTGTCTTGTTGGCGAGCAATAATACTTGCTTCCAATTTGTGCAATGGAGCAGAAATAGCAACAGCAAATACATTGTTGTTACCAAGGCGATCAATGATAGCGATCGCACCAAGCACATCAATGTCAAGTAATGGGGTTTTGCCCTCATTTCCGATGCGTGTGATTTCAGAATTGAGCGTTCCATAAAATACACCTTTGTATACTTCTTGGTATTCAAAAATCTGATTACTTCGCGCAGCGTCACAAAATTCTTCGTGAGTAAGAAAAAAATAATCCTTACCGTCGATTTCATTTGGGCGCTTTTGGCGTGTTGTGATAGAAATAGAAAATCCAAATCTATCGGGTGCACGAGCCATGAGCGCATTTTTTACCGCCGTCTTACCAGCCCCAGATGGACCACAGACAATAAGAGGTGGTATTGCGAAAATAGCAGTGGTCTCACTTACCATTTTTTCTTGATGAAAATGTTCCATGTTTTGTTGTTTAGGTTGTTTGCAAAACAATATCATATTTATTTACGTTGTCAAAGAGGGCAGATTTTGCTAGGATTCAGCACATGATACGGATACTGTCCATAGAGACATCGTGCGACGAAACCGCTTTGTCGGTTATCGAAGCCGATGGTGGAACACTCAATCCCCGTTTTACTGTGCTTGGCAATGCACTCGCTACTCAAGCCGAAATGCATGCGCAGTACGGTGGTGTTTTCCCAAACGTGGCAAAACGTGAGCACGGCAAAATAATTACCGAACTTATGGGTCGGGTTTTAACCGAAGCCAATATTTTATCTACCGGTACAATCCCACACGATCGGGCACAAGCAGCTCTCGCCGAACTCGTGCGTGAACCTGAAGCCCAAGAAAACTTCGCATATTTTTTAGAAAATTACGGTGTGCCAAATGTTGATCTAATATGCGTGACGTCGGGTCCAGGCCTCGAACCAGCTTTATGGGTTGGTGTTAGCTTTGCTAAAGCTTTAGCTGTTGCATGGCAAAAACCTATCATGCCAGTGAACCACATGGAAGGACATATTGTGTCTGTGCTTTTACAATCGAGCACCAATGCCACATACACAATGCCAAAAATTGCTTTTCCAGCAATTTCGCTTTTAGTTTCTGGTGGACACACTGAGATTCATCTTGTTAAAAATTGGAATGACTATACGATACTTGGTGCAACGAAAGACGATGCTATCGGTGAAGCGTTCGACAAAACGGCACGCTTACTTGGTTTGCCGTATCCTGGCGGTCCGAAAATTTCAGCATTTGCTAAAACTGCTCGCGACAACAATGAAAAGATGTCTGCCACACTTCTGAAAAAAATCGGTGAGCCGGGCGACGACATCGTATTCCCTCGGCCAATGATAGCAACACCAGATTTTAACTTTTCTTATTCAGGACTTAAGACGTCTGTGCTGTACCTCGTCAAAAAAATAAAAGAAGTTACCGACCAAGAACTAGACGACGTAACCAAGCGAGTAGTCGCACGTGCATTTGAAGATGCCGCACTCGATGTCGTCATCACAAAAACATTGCGTGCAGCGGTTGAGAAAAAAGCCAAAAGTATTATCGTCGGTGGTGGCGTGGCGGCGAACAATCGTCTCCGTGAACAACTCGTAGCGCGTGCCAAAGAAAAAAACTCAGCTACTGTCGTACTTTTCCCAGAGCGCGAACTGGCAACTGACAATGCACTCATGATAGCCATGGCGGGTTACTTTTCGTATTTACGAAATAATAAACGCGGTATCGATAGTCAGAAAATCGTCGCAGTTGGCAATCTGAAAATAAGTAAATAAAAAAGCGGAAGAATTTCTTCTTCCGCCTCGGGTGTCGCAGGACACCCTTGTCACCTCTGACCTACTTTAATTCTGCGAATTGGGTTCTCGCATCGGCACACTAAGTGTGATGCCGATTTTTAATACTGAACTCATCAGGAGGTGATGCTCGGCTTTGTCATAGACGAGCCACATGGCACCACCTTCAACGAACAGTCCAATCACATTTTTTTCATGAAACCAGTTTTCAAATACCGGAGCATTGATATTGATCCTACATGTTGCCGCGGCATAGAAATGTGCATCTTGCCGACTTGAACACGGAATACCGAGATCGATATTTAAACACGATCCGGCATACGCTTGTGACAGAAAATTATTGATGTCAAAACCAATTTTTCCATACACTGTTGGCACAACGATCGGTGTGATCATACTGTCTGACACCATGTCGAAGCGTGATTTTGAATTCATGCCGAAACCGAGATGCATCCAACCTCCACGTGTCCAACCGGAACCGAGATAGCGTACAAAGTT
>CALRFB010000043.1 GCA_943356455.1 Candidatus Nomurabacteria bacterium
GAAATTCATCCTGTCCGTTTGGTTGAAGCGATGTACCCCCGTGATGAAATCATCCAAGCTGGACTTTTTTTCAAATCTAAAATCGCCGAAGGTACGCCCGCAGACCAGTGCGCTCTACTCGTTCCAAAAAATAGTTCTGTTCGCACAGCCGTGACGATCTTGCGTGATCTTGGTTTGCCTGTGTCTTCGAGTCAGTCACTCCGACTTTTTGATACAACAGAATACCAAAGCCTGCTCACTATTCTCCGCGTTGTGCACAATCCATATGACACAGTTGCACTAGGTGTATTGGTGCTCGATCCATTGTCTGGTATTCCGCCACTATCGGCACACCGTTTTTTACACGATAGTTATACTCGAAACCTGTCTATTGACATGCTTGCGTCCTACGACAGCGGCAGTGGTTTATTTGGTGAGCTTGATCCGATTTCACAGTTCGGCAAAAAACTTGCCACTGCAGTTGATGCTGCTGCCGGTAAAAGTGTTTACGCACTCATCCAATACATCGGTGAACTTTTTTTCATTAGTGAATCAGTTGTGCAGCCAGGCGACCATGCTCTTTTCGTACGACGCATTGAAATTATTCGTTCATTTTTACACCTTGCGCTATCACTCGAAGAACGTCAACCAAAAGCAACTACCGGAGATTTTATAGCCTATATCGAACGTCTGCGCGACTACGGCGAGCATATGCCACTAGCTGTCTTTGGAAACACCGGCGGTATTCGGGTCATGACGCTCCATGGCTCCAAAGGCCTCCAGTTTGATGTGGTTTGGATTGCCCACATGAACGAGCGTTCGCTCATGAGTTCAAAAAATCTCGGTTTTACGTTACCAGAATCAATCAATGAAAAAATTGAAAAGAAAAGCGAAGAAGTTGCACGACGAGAGCTTTATGTGGCTATCACTCGTGCCAAACGTTTTTGTACATTGTCGTATGCACGCGAATCTCACAAAGGGGGCGATGAAAAAATCGCATCGATAATCGAAGCAATGCCAGACAACGCTTTCGAATTTATCCCGTATACACCTGGAGCAGAAATGTCTATGCGTGACTATGTCGCCACGACACCTGCGCCAGAACCAACACTTTCGCGTGCTGATTTACGTAAGCTGGTTGCTGAAAACTACACTGATTCAAAAGTTTCCGTCACATCCATTACTGCATTTTTCGACTGTCCATGGAAATGGTATTTTCGTTGTTTTTTACAAGTACCTGAGCCTGTCGCCGAAGCATTGCAGTTCGGTATTATTGTACACGGCACGATCGAGCGTATTGTAAAAAATCCAGATGAAAAAGTAGAACACGCTATCGCTGAAGAAATTAAAAAGAATCATATTGTAAACCTTGCAACTGCGAAGCGATTTACAAAAGAAGCTACGCTGGCAACGCAACGTTTTCTCGATACGATGTACGATACATTGTGGGAGCGTCGTGAGAGTGAAAAGGCTTTGTCGTACCACGACGAAGCTCTGCCCGAATTACTCATTACCGGAAAAATCGATTTACTTGAAAATGATGGTGGTAATGCTATACGAGTTACCGATTTTAAAACTGGCAAAGCTAAAACAGCAAAAGATATAGAAAAGAGAGATGACGAAGGTCGCTTGTCTGACTACATGCGCCAACTCGCTATGTATTCTTATTTGATACACCGTACATACAAAGGTCATCAGCGTGTGGAGCGTTCACGTTTGTATTTTGTTGAAGCCGAAGATGAAAAAAATGCATTGTACGAAACAACGATCGGGGACGAGGAAATCGATTTACTCATTCGCGATATCAAAGAGTACGATGCTGCGCTCAAAAAAGGTGATTGGACCGAGCGAACATGCCACTGGAAAAACTATGGTGGCAAAGAAACCGAATGCCCTTACTGTAAGCGTGCGAAGATGTATGTATAATTACCACCTCGGTCCATTATCCAGCCATCCCAAATAGATCCCTACAACGAGAAGTACAACAGCCAAAATAAATAGCCACTTTTTCATGGCTTTATTATACGCTATTTGTGTGTATAATGGCTGTACAAATACATATTCTGAATAAATACACGCAATTATGGAAATAAAAATTGATACAACAGAAGAGAAAAACATCCTCGCCGAGCTCGATACCCGCCACGACGCAGAGGCTATCCGCATGAAGCGCTACCTTGGCATGCATGATTTGTCTCGCACAGAAGGCAGTCCGATCAAAGAACTTGTTCGTCGCATTACGTCAATCGAGGATTTTAAAATATTCGATACAATTCATGTGCCAGAAATCATGTCGACTGAAATCGCGTTTGACCTTTTCGACTTTCCAGCAGATCATCCAGCCCGCAGTAAGTCCGACACATACTACGCAGATGACAATCATATTCTCCGTACACAGACGACGGTCATGTGGTACTACTATTTCAAGCAAGAAGAAATCAAAACAAAACTTGCGCTCCGCGAGCCGATGGGTGTTTTTTGCTACGGAAAAGTCTATCGCAAAGATGAAATTGACCGCAAGCACATGAACGTCTTTCACCAGATCGACGCACTCTATATCGCTCCAAAAGACAGCGAACCTATTACACTCGATACACTCAAAGATGTTGAACTCAAAATCGTCAAAGCTATTTTCGGTGATGTTGAACACAGATTTGTCGAAGAAACATTTCCCTACACGCATCCATCAACTGAAATTGAAATTCTAAAAAATGGTGGCGATAAAACAAAGGAACAAGACTGGCTCGAAATTCTCGGTTCAGGTGTCGTGAAGCCGAGTGTGCTTGAGAAACTTGGAGTGGATCCAAATGTTTACAATGGTTGGGCGTGGGGCAGTGGCATCGAACGTTGGGCGATGACAAGCATGGAACTTCCAGATATTCGCTTGCTCTGGTCAGAAGACGAGCGTGTTAAAAAGCAGCTTGTACTCGGGCAGAAATTTAAAGAGGTGAGTAAGTATCCGCCGATTGTCCGTGATATTTCTTTCATAGTTCAATCTGCAAACTTTGCTCCAAATAACTACTTTGACGTTGTTCGCGACACTGTTGGGGACATGGCTGAAGAAATGGCTTTGATTGATGAATATGAAAATGCCGCCAAGTTCGGCGAAGGCAAAAAAAGTTACGCATACCGCATCACGTATCGTTCACTCGATCGAACTCTCACCGACGAAGAAGTAAATGACATGCATAAAAAATTGGAAGAGGAGACCGTGAAGGTGTTTGGAGCGACAGTGAGATAAAATTATTTATTTTTATTGTTGACACGACGGGAGTTGAACCCGCGCCGATACTTGGTAAGGATATAGACCTAGACCGCTAGCGTGCCAACGATATGGATATACCATTCCACATCACTGTTAGTATAAAAAAGACACCTGAATTGGTGATCAAGAAAATTTAAAATTTGCCTAAAAAAGAACCACCCCAAATGGGGTGGTTCCGGCCTATATCCTTACCAAAGATAATTATAAAATAGTTTGTTGTCTGCTGCAACTATGGCGAAAATTGTTGTCATTGAGCCCAGCGCTTTAAATACCCTGATAAAATAAGCTCTTTTTCCCACATTTTCGCTCGCACAAAACCGTAAAAACTGCTATAATAATGGGACATATGGCCAAAGATACAGAACAAAAAGAGACCAAAGAAAAGACCAAGAAAGGTAATTACGGCGCGGAAGCGATTTCTGTTCTCGAAGGCCTCGAACCAGTTCGCAAACGTCCTGGTATGTACATTGGTACAACAGGCATCGACGGCCTTCACCATCTCATTTGGGAAATTTTTGACAACTCTCGCGACGAAGCCATGGGCGGTTTCTGTAATCGCATCGAAGTCGTTCTCCTTCCTGGTAACAAAATTCGCGTCGCCGACAATGGTCGCGGTATTCCAACAGGTATTCACCCTAAAACTAAAGTTTCCGCTCTTGAAACTGTTATGACAACACTTCACGCTGGAGGGAAATTCGGCGGTGATGAATCTGGCTACAAAGTTTCTGGAGGTCTCCACGGTGTGGGAGCATCTGTCGTGAACGCTCTTTCTATTTACACCCGCGCCGAAGTTCACCGCGAAGGTGGCATTTTTGTGCAGGAATATTCTCAAGGTAAGAAAAAAGCTGCAGTTAAGAAAATCGGTTCATCTAAAGCCAATGGTACGATTATCACATTTCAACCAGACGGCATTATTTTTCCGGATACGACATTCAACTTTGAAACTATCGTAAACCACCTTCGCCAGCAAGCGTATTTGGTGAGTTCGCTTCGTATTGAAATCATTGATGCTCGAAACTACGGTTCGTCAGAAGGCGATGAATCTAGTAA
>CALRFB010000044.1 GCA_943356455.1 Candidatus Nomurabacteria bacterium
GATAAGTGACCCTCCTCCGACGAGTATAACTTTACCGACAACTTTATTATAGCGACGCTCATATGCCAAGATCACGCTTTGGGTTTCATTTAAAATAAAATCAAATGATAATTTTACAACCTCACGCATATTTTGTGTTGCGGTGTCGCCTCCGGTACCGCGCATGTCGAAACCACGCTTCAATTCTTCGGCTTTAATAAAAGGTATTTGGAGTGAGGTTGCCATGTTTGCCGAAATATCTTGCGAACCCCGCATAATCACATGGAATTGACGCACAACTCCAAAATCAATAATAGAAAGCTTTACTTTTGACGCCCCAAAGTCGAGCACAAGAGCTGTTCCCATTTCGTGACCGAGTACTGCACGCATAGTGCTAAAGGTTTCTATTTCATAAAAACTGGTTTGTAAATTTGCGGCTTTGACGATTGCTTGGTATTTCGAAATCGTATCGTTGTGAATTGCTGCGATAAGCACTTCTGTTTTAGTAGGCCCTGGAGGTAACCCGGGAAGTTGCTGATCTTCTGGTTCTTCTTGTCGTTTTGGAATTATTGACCAATCAAGCGAGACTTCTGAAATTGGCACAGGTATATATTTGCGTGCTTCCGTTTGCACAATAGCGGCGATTTCTTTACTACTTGGTGTCGAAGGAACTTCGATAACCGTGACAAGAGATGCAGATGAAGGAATAGCGACACCCGAGTTTGTGCTTGTCACAGATGATTCTCGGATAAGGTCGGTGATAGCAGCCGCGATTTTATCTTCGGCCAAACTTGTCACGCGCCCGATCTCCATGCCTCCATATGGACCAAGGGAAATAGAGCCGTACGTTTCAAGAACAGCCTTGCCGGCTTTCTTTTTAATTTGGACGATTTTAATAGACGAGCTTCCAATGTCGACGCCGATAGCACTGTCGTCATTTGAAACACCACCAAAAAGTTTTTTGAAAGGGTTTGCCATGTAGATTGTTTCGTTATGTACAGTATAAAGGCAATTTCAGCTATTACCAAATGTTTTTGTTTATTTTTTATTTATGACGGCTTCATATCCCTTCTTTACTATAAAGTCATGCAAACAATTTCATTTTCCAAATTACTCGATGTGTTTTTTCCGCCAGTATGCATTGGTTGTGGCGAGAAAGGCTCATTTACTTGTCACGACTGTTTGTCACAACGTGATCCAGCCCAAACACTTCCCGACAGCTGGATGGGTGCATGTTTTTCTTACCACGACAGAATTATTAAAAAAGCGATATGGGATATCAAATACCACGGCGCTTTTGCTGTTGCGATCGCTTTTGGCCCATATCTAGCAAAATGCACTCGGCAGGTTTTTAGTAAAAACCATTTTCCTGATACTGATTTTCACGATATTGAAAGTACATCCAGTGTTGCCCTTGCTCATACTATTAATGCAATCACTGGTAGCAATCTGCCTCACGCTAGCATTCCTACCGATATTGCTATTGTTCCCATTCCCCCATCGCAAACCGGCAGAAAAAAACGTGGTTACAATCAAACCATAATGATTGCCGAAGCTTTGCGTATGTCATACGACGGAAATATCCCTATTCTAAAATATGCATTGTCGAAAACGCGCCCGACAGAAAAACAAGCCACTATTCATGACCGATCTCTTCGTTTGGCAAATATGAGTGGAGCTTTTTTTGCAAATGCACATGTTGTGCGAGGTCGATACATTATCCTTGTAGACGACATCACCACAACAGGGGCGACGTTTCGCGATGCCCGCCGAGCACTACTTCAGGCCGGGGCCATGGGCGTTGTAGCCATAGCAATCGCGCACTAGCATTGTGTTATCTGCCAGATTCTTTACTATGGAACATATGACAACCATACAGTCATTCAAAAAGCATAAAAATATTCTCATGATTTTCTTGTTGGGGTGTATTCTTGGGACTTGCCTCGGTTACTATCTTAAAAAACCAGAATATATTTCTTCAAGTGCCGTCCGTCAATATAGTGCTCCGTATAAATTCGTCCGCCCTCTTCTTGCTATTGGGCGCCCAGACAATATTCCTGCTATCGGTTATAACACGCTGTCAAATGACATTTCAAAATATATAAAAACCCAGACAGAAAACCGCACGATCAGCTCTGCTTCGGTTTTTTTCATTAACTATGACAAGAGTGGTTCATTTTCCATAAATGACACAGCAAAATATGCACCAGCAAGCTTACTAAAAGTCGTTGTTATGATTGCGTATTTAAAAAGCTCTGAACATAATCTGGATATCCTCGACCACAATCTTACTTACACAAAAGAGATGGATCAGGGCGTAGCAATTGCCGAGTTCAACAACCCCAGCTCACTCGTTGTGGGTAAAAAATACACGGTTGAAAGTCTTATTAGAAAAATGATTATTGATTCTGACAACGGCGCGACAAATCTTCTTCTGTCAAATATTAACGATAGTTATATAAATCAAATTTACTCTGATTTGGGCATACCTCGACCCAATGAAAAAGACCTCTACACGATTAATGCCAAGGATTATTCCCTTTTCTTAAGAATACTATTCAATGCCACATATTTGTCTGCAGAAAATTCTGAATATGCACTAAAACTGCTTTCTGAATCAACATACAAAGACGGCCTAGTTGCTGGATTGCCAACAAGTACAATCATTGCTCATAAATATGGAGAACACGTTGTTACAGACGCAAATGAAAATCCTATTGGTTTTGAACTTCACGATTGTGGGCTCATTTATATTTCAAAAGATCCATATATGCTTTGTATAATGGCAAAAGGCAAAACACTTACTGATTTGAGTACCGCGATTGCATCCATCAGCAAAATGGTTGCTGCTGGAATTAAATAGAGTTCGAAGTCGGAGGGATTCGGCCAAGCGCTCGTTCGGAGCCGTCGCTCCTCACTCCGCTCGACCCTGCTCGCACGACAGGTTCTACTGAACCTGTAACCGTGCTCGCTTTCTCTTCCCTCCTTGTTCTCGACGCTGTGGCGGGCATCTCGGGTTAAGTACCCCAGACTCCTTACAGGATAAGCTTTTTCTGGCTACTTTTCAATGGTCAGTTTTAAGTAGTCGGGTCGCTATACCAAATGCCAAACAATGCCAATTTTTTGGAATCTTGGAATCAAGGAGTTTTCTACTAATACCCTTACAACACAAGGCATATTGAGAGTTTTGTCATCACTGCTCCACCTAGATATTTGGCATTCTAAAAAAGCTCTAAAAATGATAAAATGGAGGTATTCATGAAAACTCCCCCTAGAACAATCCACATAGACCAACTGTATACACAGGATGCATTCCTATCTTTTTGTAATGATGACCACTTCAACAGTTATGGTAAAAAGCTTGGGGTAAAAATCACACCTGAGTTTCTGATAGCTTGCGAGAAAGATGAGTTCGTAATACCTGTGTATGTTCAAGAGAAAGTTAAATACTACAGTCCCTTTCAAATATTTCTCGTTGCAGAGCTTTGTCACAATATTGTAGATGAAGATGGATTTCTGCGAGATGCACAAATGATGGATCTGGCATACCAGAAAGAACACAAGACACGGTATATAAACTGGGGTGGTCAGTCAGCTTTTAATATTAGCAACAGAGAAACCGAGAAAGACAAGAAGTCAAAAATACTCAATCAGTTTAACTTGATGCAAGACTTCAATAATTTTGTAAAATGCCTACATACTTTCAAAACAGCAAGAGGTACCGACAGTTGGGATTACGAAAAGCAACGACTGTATCGCCACGCACCGCAAATACAATTTGATTTCAGTGAAGAGAAAGATCTCAATAAAATTCTCAAAGTATATAAACTTAATGCCGAGAAGTTAAAAATGCTCATAAAAATTGTCGGCAATTTTGCACTACACATTGACCCCGTGGAACAGTGGTTCAACTACATCCACAAACACCCAACACTCAGAAAAGATGAATTCAAGGGTATGGCAAGTGTCGCTCAGGAACTCTACAATTTTTGTGATATTACAAAAGAATTAGTGGAGATAGTAGAACAGAAAGAATTGCCACCACTCTTGGAATTTATTAAATCAGATTTTCCGTACGGTAACCGAGACAAGATGAATTCGTGTGCTGAAGGTGAGGATATCGTCGCTCTCAAAAAATCACACGAAAAACTCACAGCGTGGATAAAGAAAAATACAAAATATTTGAATGCTCTATTTTCAAAACATCCAAAGTTG
>CALRFB010000045.1 GCA_943356455.1 Candidatus Nomurabacteria bacterium
GCTGTTGATTGGGGGATAGTTTCGTCTGTCAAAATAATGCCGGAAATATATTTTTCCAAATCGGGTGACGTGATGATCATTTCTCGAAATGCACGGCGAGATTCATCTGTGCATTCCAGATGAACGTCGTCGAAACGTTTGCAACATGTTTTCGCACTTTCATCGGCAGCCAAAATCCCTTTTGGGGGATGCACTAAATAGTCAACATTTTCTTCAAGCAGTCCTTTATCCCCTGTAGTTTGCATACAAGAATGATATCATACTGCTATACTTTTCCTATGAACCAGGAGGAACAAATCGACATTCTCGCTATCGGCGATATGGTTACCGATGCATTTATCAGAATTGAAGACGCTGCTGTCCATTGTAAAATAGACAATACTGCATGTGAGCTCTGCATGTCTTTTGGTGATAAAGTTCCCTATGAGTCTGTCGAAGAAATCCGCGCCGTAGGCAATAGTGCAAATGCTGCGGTTTCGACAGCTAGGCTTGGACTCAAATCTGCACTCATCGCCGCTGTGGGAAACGATCTTAACGGTAAAAACTGCCTGGAAACATTGGCAAAAAATGGCGTTGAAACCGGCTACGTATCTATTTCAGAAGAATTTCCGACAAACTATCATTATGTTCTTTGGTATGATGTTGACCGAACAATATTAGTTAAACATGCTCCATTTACTTATACGATTCCAGAATTTAATGTGTATCCAAAATGGATGTACTTGTCATCACTTGGAGAATCTTCGATGGCATTTCATACTGATATTCTCGACTGGCTACATCAACATCCAGAAATCAAATTAGCCTTTCAGCCAGGTACATTCCAAATGAAGATGGGTAGTGAAGGTTTGCGTGGTGTATACGAGCGTGCAGATTTTCTATGTCTCAATAAAGAAGAGGCTGAGCGAATACTCGGATTACCAACTACAGATATAAAAATCCTACTTGAAGACCTGGCAAAACTCGGTCCTAAAATAATTATTGTTACTGACGGCTACAATGGCGCATATGCATACCATCATGGTGATATGTATTTTATGCCTATTTACCCCCATACACCTTTCGAGCGTACCGGTGCCGGAGATGCTTTTGCTTCAACAATTGTTGCTGCTCTGGCGCGAGGAAAAACTATAGAAGAAGCCTTGCTGTGGGCACCAATCAATGCGATGTCTGTTGTACAATACGTTGGAGCCCAGCGCGGACTGCTCACCGAAACTCAGATCAAGGCTTTTTTAACTAAAGCACCAAACGACTTTGTGCCAAAGAGAATAAACTAATATGAGAGAAGAATTTTCAACACAACTTCCTCCGATGTCATATCGAGAAGATCATACGACGAAAGAGAATCCAACCAAAGATGAATATGTACCGAAGGATGATTATCCTGAATCTGCAATCGAAAACCTTGGTCGCGACTTCCATGCACAAGATATTGCTGAAATTTTAAAAAAACACGCCACTGCCGAAGAACAGAGCTCTCGGGTCGCTGAGCGAGAACGAGCACAAAAGTATAAAGACCTCATTAACGATTTATTTACAAAACATGGATAACTCTGAAAAACCGACATTCATAAAGGATGAAGACAAAGGCCTTTTGTTGAACCCAAAAGCTACTCAAAGTGACATAGAGAGCCTCGCTAGTGGCGATTTTAGTGGTAATGGACCAGAATTTGATAAAGATAATTACAGTGATACGGACGCCGGTACAAAAGTTTTTTTAGATATTACGGAACACAATTTGGATTCAGCCTTCTCAACACACAACCAGGTTTCATTTGAAAAAATTCGTGGTGATATCGATATGTTTAATGCCACCGCCAAACGAACGCTACCGATCCTTGAGGGCAAACTTGAATCAATGCGGACCGATTTGGAAAATATGTACTCTCAGATGGCTCAAGCAAAAGCCTCACTCCAACGCCTTGAAATAAAATCTGCTATTTCGAAAATGCATAATGAAGAAGATACGTTTAACGATCGATTGCTACGAACCCAAGAAAGAGTTGGGCGTCTTGCAGCACAATTTGAAAAACTCGCAGATCAATGTGATCAAATTGGAGGCATGATTATCTATTTGGAAACCATGACAGGTAGAAGAGAAGATTTTGACGCGACTCAAAACTAAAAAAATTATTTTCTCTCAATACACTTCTTTGCGGCTTCGACTATATCGTCGATATTCATTTTATAGTGATTGAGCAGTTCTTCGGGTTTACCTGATTGACCAAATTGGTCATGCACACCGATAAATTCTATCGGGGTTGGTGTGTTTTGTGCAAATGCTTCAGCAACCGTACTGCCTAGACCACCGTTTATCTGATGTTCTTCGACTGTGACAATTGCTTTTGTTTCTTTCGCCAAAGCGATAACAGCCTGCGTGTCGAGTGGTTTAATTGTATGAATATTCATGACAACAGCACGGATACCTTGTTTTTCAAGACGTTTGGCTGCCCACATGGCTTTATGAACGAGTGCTCCAGTTGCGATGATACCGACATGAGCCAAGCCGTCTGGCCTGTACATTGTATTGGCTTTACCTATTTCAAAAGGTGTTTCTGAAGTGGTCATCACAGGTGTTTTTTCTCGCATAAGTCGCACATATGCGGGTTTACCATGTCCTTCACCGGCAAGTTTAGCGAGAGCAACCGTCGCCTTATGAGCTTCGATAGCGTCGCACGGAGAAATAACTATCATATTTGGTAATACTCTCATGAGCGCAATGTCTTCGATGGCTTGATGAGTACCGCCATCCGGTCCAACTGAAATACCAGCGTGACTACCGATGATTGTTACTGGTCGGTCGTTGTAGCAAATAGTTGTGCGGATTTGCTCCCAGTTTCTACCGGGGCTAAACATGGCATACGAAGAAACGAATGGAATCTTACCAATAGCCGCCATGCCAGATGCGACGGTGACGAGATTTTGTTCGGCTACGCCGATTTCAATAAAACGTTCAGGGAACTTTTCTTTAAAAAAATGCATTTGTGTACTTTCTGTTAGGTCCGCACACAGTGCGACAACGTTTGTGTCGGCAGTACCGGCTTCAACTAGCCCTTCACCGAAACCTTTGCGGATCGGTACTTGTTCGACATCGTCGTTGAAAAGTTTTTGATTTAATTTTAAATTTTTATTTAGCATGGAGTGTTAGAGAAAGTACATTAGTGATGTTCACTTTTAATTCTGCCACCAAGTGTACGCAGTTCGTCGAGGGCCATCTTGGCTTCATCTACGGAAGGCGGTTTCCCATGCCAGTGGTAGTCGCGTTCAAATTCTTTGACGCCTTTGCCTGGTATGGTATGCACAATGAGCACCGTAGGTTTTTCAGAAATTGATTTTGCGCGTGCAATAGCGTCGGCAATTTCTTCAAAATTGTGGCCATTAATTTCCTCGACATGCCAGTTAAAAGTGCGCCATTTGTCGGCAAGTGGCTCGAGCGGCATGATGTCTTCGGTCGTGCCATCGATCTGAATGTTGTTGCGATCTACGATTGCGATCAAGTTTCGTAATTTATTTTTCCCAGCAAACATAATGCCTTCCCAACTATTACCTTCCTCAAGTTCGCCGTCCGACATTAAACAATATACGTATTGGTCTGTAGCACTGCCTTTGTCCATCTGTATCGCAAGCGCCATGCCGGCAGCTTGTGACAATCCAGAACCTAACGGCCCGGAGCTTGTTTCTAAAATATCTAAATATTCTCTGTGGGGGTGTCCCTGGAGACGAGAACCGAATTTTCGTAGTGTGAGCAATTCTGCAACGGGGAAATATCCAGCATGAGCAAGTGTTGCATAATACACCGGACAGATATGACCATTAGATAGTACAAGCCGATCGCGGTCTGCCCAAAAAGGATTTTTGGCGTCGTATTTCAAAATACCTTGAAGTAGAGAACCGTCTTCTCCGATATTGCCTTCGTGTGTTGGTGCAAAATACAGAGCAGTAAAAATATCTGCCATACCAAGAGGTCCCGCAGTGTGACCACTACCTGCTGCTAAAAGCATTTGTATTATTGATTCACGAATTGCAGTCGCCTGCACAGCGAGTTGGTGTTCATTCACAAGTATATTGTACTAGAGTGATTGCAGATATTTAAGAGTTTCTAGTGGATTGCG
>CALRFB010000046.1 GCA_943356455.1 Candidatus Nomurabacteria bacterium
AATGTGGCAACGTTCGAAAAACAACTTTCCATCATCGGCTTGTCATATGATTGGTCTCGAAAAATAAATACAACGGATCCTGATTATTACAAATGGACACAATATATTTTTCTAGAACTATATAAACACTATTACGATGCCGTTTTGCAAAAAGCTCAACCGATAACCGAACTTGTAAATCGTTTTGCAAAAGAGGGAAACACCGACAATGTCGACGGACGCAATGTTTTTTCTGCTGACGAATGGAATATGATGAACGAAATCACCAAGCAGGATATCCTCATGCACTATCGTTTGGCATATGAAGGTTTTGCCGAAGTAAATTGGTGCGAAAAGCTCGGCACTGTTTTGGCTAATGATGAAATCGTAGATTCTGCCAACGGTCCGGTTTCTGAGCGTGGTGGCCACCCAGTAGAAAAAATGCGTATCAAGCAGTGGTTTATGCGTATTACTGCGTATGCCGATCGTTTGCTCGAAGGTTTGGAAGCTTTGAAATGGTCGGATCATATCAAAGAAATTCAGAAAAATTGGATAGGTCGGAGTGTAGGGTCTCTACTTTCTTTCCCGATTTTAGTCGGAAAGAATATGGACCTGAACATCGATGTTTTTACAACACGCGCAGACACACTTTTTGGTGTTACCTATCTAGTACTAGCGCCAGATCACAAGCTCGTTGCTGAACTTTTACCTCATGCAAAAAATGCTGCTGAAGTAGAAAAGTACATTAATGATGCCAAGAAAAAAACTGCCGAAGACCGCACTGATGCAACGAAAATTAAAACTGGTGTCGAACTCAAGGGAGTAATGGCCATGAATCCAGCTACCAAGCAAGAAGTACCTGTTTGGATTGCTGATTATGTGTTAAACGACTATGCGACCGGCGCGGTAATGGCCGTGCCAGCTCATGATGAACGCGATTTTGACTTTGCGAAAAAGTACCATTTACCAATTGTATGTGTAGTAACTCCCAATGATTTGCCTGCCATGTCTGGTGACAGGGTAAGTGAGACTTTTGAAAAAATTATAAGTAGTGAAATGTGGTATACGGGACAAGGGCTCCTCAGGAATTCAGGTGCGTTTGACGGTAGGGGTTCATCTGATGCACGACAAGATATAACCATGTTTGTAGGCGGCACATTTACGACTCGCTACAAAATGCGCGATGCAGTGTTTGCTCGTCAGCGGTATTGGGGCGAACCGATTCCACTTTCACGAGACAAAAATGGTCTTATCCATGAAGTCAAAAAACTTCCGCTTACATTGCCAAATGTTACCTCGTACGAACCAACAGGTCGTGCCGAGGGGCCTCTTGCTGGAGTGAAAGCATGGACAGACAAAGGATTTGAAACAAACACCATGCCTGGGTGGGCGGGTTCTTCGTGGTACTTCCTACGCTATGTGGATCCAAAAAATAAAAAAGCTCTGGCTTCAAACGAAGAGCTTTCGTACTGGAAGCACGTCGATGTATATGTCGGTGGGGCAGAACACGCAACGGGCCATTTGCTCTACTCACGATTTTGGAACAAATTCCTTTTTGATATTGGTGTCGCGCCAAGTGACGAACCTTTCCCGGAACTTCGAAACCAAGGTTTGATTATGGCATCAGACGGACGAAAAATGTCCAAACGTTGGGGTAATGTCGTCAATCCAGATGAAGTTGTTGAGACGTATGGTGCTGACACACTGCGGCTATACGAAATGTTTATGGGGCCATTTGAAGATAGTATTGCTTGGTCTACAGAAAGTATTATTGGTTCCCGTAGGTTTATTGAACGTGTTTGGAAAATCGCCCAAAGAGTTATTGAAGAAAAAAAAGCAACTACAAAAATAAAAAACACAATAAAAACTTCTCCAGAAACTTATAAGCTTTTACAGAAGACAATTAAGAAGGTCGGTGGTGACATAGAAAGTTTTTCATTCAATACGGCAGTTTCAGCGATGATGATTTTGGCCAATGATATGGAAAAAGCTGATATAGTAACGCCCCAAGATTTCAAAATGTTTTTACAAATATTGTCACCATTTGCTCCGGATGTTTCCGTAGAACTTTGGGTGTTGTTGGGCGAGAAAAAAACTATACAGCACGCAGGCTGGCCAACATACGATGAAAAAGTACTTATCGAAACTTCTGCCCGAATTTCGGTGCAGATCAATGGCAAAATGCGTGGCATGATAGATGTTGCTGTAGACGCCAACAAAGACGATATCGTAGCAATGGCAAAAATGCACCCAGACGTCATGCGACATCTCGGTGAACGCGAAATTGTGAAGACGATTCACGTACCAAACCGGCTTATCAACTTCGTAGTTCGGGAATAGTACAGTAAAATACAGCCATGGTTTCCAAGATTTTCAGTTTTTTTAAGAAAGAATCAAGCCGCATAACCGAGGCGGCTTTTCTCATCGGCGGTTTTGCACTCATTTCTCAAATCCTGGGACTTGTTCGCGATCGCTCGCTGGCACACGTGCTTGGTCCGTCAGCAACACTCGATATCTACTATGCCGGCTTTCGTATTCCTGACATTATTTTCAATTCTGTGTCTACTCTTGTAT
This sequence comes from Candidatus Nomurabacteria bacterium, assembly GCA_943356455.1. Taxonomy (GTDB): domain Bacteria; phylum Patescibacteriota; class Minisyncoccia; order Phycocordibacterales; family UBA9973; genus JAGOSA01. The sequence goes on from CALRFB010000046.1 coordinate 2,554, forward strand.
CCATCACAGTCCTCATTCCTTTTTTTATAGATAAACTTGAACACAAAGACAAAGAAAGCGCACGGTCATTACTCAACCAGATATTTACGGTTTTCGTTGCCGGTATTGGTATCATTGCATTACTCTCATTTATTTTAATGCCGTTTCTATCACACTATATTGCACCAGGATTCACGCCAACCGAAAGAGCTAGCTTGATTACAATGTCGCGTATTATGCTGCTGTCGCCGATATTCCTTGGCCTGTCAAATCTTTTCAGTACGATTACGCAAATGTACAAGCGCTTTATCATATATGCGTTTGCACCTATTTGTTACAACCTAGGAATTATTATCGGCATATACTTATTCTTGCCCACGATGGGTATGGTTGGTCTGGCACTCGGCGTGGCACTCGGCGCTTTTTGTCATATGCTTTTACAACTTCCGGTTTTGGCTTCGCACGGCTTCTATCCACGACCGACAAAAAAAATTGATTGGAAAGAAATGCGCCGTATTTTTCTTCTATCCCTTCCACGCACACTCGGTCTTGCTCTGTCTTCGATTACACTTTCGATAATTATTGCTATAGCAACAACACTCGACACAGGTGCAGTTTCAATTTTCAATTTCTCTTTCAATTTGCAAGCAGTACCTATTACAATTATTGGTTTGTCATACTCTGTCGCTGCTTTTCCCGCACTTTCGATGGCATATGCTGAAGGCAAACTTGATGTATTTAAAAAGCAGATCGTCGTAGTAGCGCGTCAGATTATTTTCTGGTCACTGCCGGTCATGGCACTTTTTATTGTCCTCCGTGCCCAGATCGTTCGCGTGATTTTAGGCTCAGGCCATTTTACATGGTCAGACACGCGTCTTACTGCCGCAGCACTGGCATTGTTTACGCTTTCTGTCGTAGCACAAAGTTTGATCGGACTACTCGTTCGTGGCTACTACGCTGCTGGTAAAACACGCCGCCCTCTCACAGTGAATTTGCTGTTCACTGCACTAGAGGTTTTCTTGGCGTACGGATTCCTTTACATTTTCCGTCACGTACCTACGTTCCGTTATTTTATTGAAGAAATGCTTCGCGTGCCCGATGTTCCGGGTACAGAAATGCTCATGCTGCCCCTCGGCTATTCAATCGGAACAATACTCAATTACTACGCAATGTGGATGCTTTTCAAAAAAGATTTTTTCCGCGATGGAGAAGGAAAGCCACTTCGAAAGACATTGTTTCAAAGTTTCAGTGCCGCCGTGTTGATGGGCGCGGCGGCATACGGTATGTTGTCTCTCACTGGTAGTATATTTGAAATAGACGGTACATTTGAACTTCTAGGGCAAGGATTTTTCGCTGGGGTAATTGCACTTATTTTTGGTGGCGTGATTTTAACACTATTAAAGAGCGAAGAACTTGCTGTTGTTCTTGCGGCACTACGCAAGAAAATCTGGAAGGCACAAACTATCGTTTCTGACGGTACAGAGATGACGCAGTAGGAACCCTTTAAATTTAGGGTTTTTATGGTACTATGGTGTCACATGGACCTCAATCATATACG
>CALRFB010000047.1 GCA_943356455.1 Candidatus Nomurabacteria bacterium
GGTAACGAATGTTCAAGCGGCGTGTTTGGAAATCGTGAAAGTACGAAGCGGAATGTGTTTCGCGATATTTTTCTTGGCTTGGTACCCAAACCTCAAGATCGTATTTTTTAACTTGTCCGAGACCAATATCTCCCCCGCAATTAAGAACGACATGGTAGTGCAACTTGAGATCTTGCATGAGTTCCTCGACGTTTGCCAAGAGTTCTTCGTGGAGCATCACCGACTGTTCATGTTCGGCTTCGCATAGAATAACCATTTCAAGTTTGTAGAATTCATGCACACGGATAAGGCCTTTGACGTCTTTACCGTGACTTCCTGCTTCACGACGAAAACATGGTGAAAAAGAAACCATTTTCATCGGCAACTTTTCTATCGGAATGATTTCATCTGAATACAATCCCATAGTTGCAACTTCTGCCGTTCCAGCAAAGTAGTTTCCATCTTGAGTCTTATAGAGATCTTCTTCACCTTGTGGCAAATACCCTGATCCATAAAGAAGTTCTGGGCGCACAAGCGACGGCACAATCATTGGATCATATCCTTTAGCAACAATTTTTTCCAAAAAATATTGCCAAAGTGCAAAAGAAAGTTTCGCCATGCCACCTTTCAAAAAGTAGCCACGGAAACCCGCAACTTTACTACCACGTTCAAAATCTACATAGTCTAGGTTTTCGAGAAGTTCAATATGATCTTTTGGGGTAAAGGTGAAAGCAGGTTTATCGCCTACAACTTTGATTTCAACATTGTCTGCATCCCCTGCGCCTTCAGGCACAGTCATGTCTGGAATGTTTGGAACTTCAAGCATAAGTTTTTTCCATTCCAGCATAACAGGCTTGAGGCTTTCATCTATTACGCCAAGTTCTTCTTTGACCGTTGTCATTTCCATTATCATTTGCTCTCGGGCAGCTTGGTCTTTTTCACGAGCGATATTTCCAGACATTTTATTTTGCTCAGCACGCAAATCATCTGCACGCTGCATGAGTTCGCGGCGTTCGTCGTCTTTTTTGAGGAGTAAGTCTATATCAACAGTGACGTGCTTTTTGCGAGCGGCGTCTTTGACGATATCTGCGTTTTCGCGAATGAATTTAATGTCGAGCATATATATAGTATGCGTTTAAACGCATTGATGCAGTAATAGTAGCAAAAATGCTGGATTTGGCAAAATGAAATATAAAAAAGCCCCGTATGCTCGGGGCTTTTGGAGAAGTATGTACTTCATTAGGTTTTTGTAACTTCGAAAGGAATCTCCGGCATAGATATTGGTTCTTCATAGCTATTTGCCATGACAACAACACATTGCACGATATTTTCATCTTCTAAAAAATCGATAACAGTATTGCCATGACTATCAACAATAATGCATTCATTCTGAGAACTTGTTCTCCAAGGACGGCTGTGTCTTTCGAAATACGGTTTCAAGAAAATTGCAATTACTGAAATAACTTGTTCCCTCGTCATATTATTCTTAATAGACAGGATGAGACTTTCATAATGTAGCATAGTATGTACGTTTTAGAGTTTCTGTAATTTAAGCACAATTTTAATAAAAACAAAAATAATCTTAATCTCGGACCCATACGATATGAGATATGCCCCCGATATACGAAATACCACTTGAAGAATTTCCCAAAAGTCTGCGGGAAATACCGCAGCCACCCAAACGACTCTATGCTCGAGGCTATGTAGATATACGAAATAAAAAAGTACTAACAGTCGTCGGCCCCAGACAACACTCGCACTATGGAGCAGACTGTACCCGTTCACTGATTGCAGGATTGCGAGACCTGCCAGTTGTTATTGTTTCGGGTTTAGCATATGGCATCGATTCCATCGCACACGAAGCTGCGCTCGATGCAGGGCTCCCAACGATTGCCTTTCCTGGTTCTGGACTTGGTGAAAAAGTTATATATCCAAGAAAACATTTGAAACTTGCGGAACGAATTCTGGAGCACGGTGGCATGCTCATAAGTGAATTTGCTTCGTATGAACATGCATTAGAATGGATGTTTCCGCAACGAAATCGCCTAGTTGCTGGGATAGCCCACGCGGTGCTCATTCCCGAAGCTGGGGAAAAATCTGGCACACTTATAACTGCAAAACTCACCGTCGACTACAATCGTGACCTATTGGTAGTGCCTGGAAACATTACGAGCCCGACTAGTAAGGGCGCTAACCAATTCTTACGCCTTGGAGCCACGCCCGTTACTTGTATAGATGATTTGCGTGAAGCGCTAGGGTTTGAACGCAATGATGAACAAATAATTATAAATAAAATAGATCTAAATCTGTGGGAAAGTAATTTGGACGCAAATGAAAAGAAAATTCTTACAGCTCTATCTGTACCGAAAACCAAAGATGAATTAAGTCGCGAGTGCGATATACATTCTCCAGAGCTAAATGTAGCTCTTTCGCACCTTGAATTGTATTCCCTCATCCGCAATGAAAACGGAATAATTTCACCTGTTTATACAGTAACTTGACTTTCATCAGGAAACTTGACTTTCATATGAAAAATATGTATTGTATAAAAAAACAAAAAAATGGAAAATAATAAGACCAACTTCCCCGTCACCGATGCTGCCGGAGAAACCCACGAACTAACTGTTTATTTCGAAATAGACGTACAAAGCGAATTGAAAAAATCTGGCACTTGTCACTATTGTCACAAGAAAAATGTGCCCGTATTTCGAAATTCTATACTCCTCGAAGAAGTTTTCTGCCTCAATCAAAAAATTGAGAACGACAACGAACTGTTTTTCAAAGCTAATAACATCCTCAAGCGTAATGCTAAATTACGAAACTGGTACTGCTTGGAAGATGAAAAGTGCATCGATAAGCATGTTGTTGCAACTGCAGTATTGTTTGAGGAAGCACATCAATAACTCTAGCTCGGACCTTTAAAAAACCCCTTCACTGCGAAGGGGTTTAATTTGCTAAAAAAATTGTTTTCATGTAATACTTGCCATGTTGCTATGAAATTACTCATCGTTGAATCACCATCAAAAGCCAAAACTATCGAGAAATATCTCGAAGGCGAATACACTGTCCGCGCTTCGGTCGGGCATATTCGCGATCTGCCAAAATCAAATAAAAAAGCTATCGACATCCCCGCTGGTTTTGTTCCTCACTATGAAATATCAAAAGGCAAAGAAAAGATTGTTGATGAACTCCGGGGCTTTGCTGAAAAAGCCAAAGAAATTATTTTGGCAACAGACCCCGACCGCGAAGGTGAAGCTATTTCTTGGCACCTTGAAGAGTTACTCAAAAAAGATAAGAAAATCAAAGCACCAATCAAACGTGTGGCTTTTCACGAAATAACCAAAGAGGCAGTACAAGAAGCACTTAAAGAACCTCGAGATATCGACACCAAGCTCGTCAAAGCCCAAGAGGCCCGACGTGTACTCGATAGACTTGTCGGCTACGATCTTTCGGGAATTATTTGGAAAAAAGTCCGGTACGGACTTTCGGCTGGACGAGTACAATCACCAGCTCTTCGTCTCATCATGGAGCGCGAACGGGAAATACGGGCATTTATTCCAGAAACATATTTCGTCCTAGAAGCTGATGTGGAAACTAAAGCAAAAGAAACAGTAACGTTTACATGCTCAGAAAATCCAAACGAAGCGAGCGAAGCCGAACGAATACTCAGCGCTGGACGCGAACACGACTGGTACGTTGTCGATGTCAAAGAAACCGAAGCCAAACGCACGCCAAAAGCACCATTTACGACTTCCACCCTTCAGCAAACAGCGAGTTCACGACTTGGTTTTTCACCAAAACGCACTATGCAGGTTGCGCAAAGACTTTACGAAGCCGGACATATTTCATATATGCGTACTGACTCGACTACTCTTTCGGCACAATCTATTGCTGCTATTTCAAAACAAGTAGAAAAAATGTACGGCAAAGACTATTTGGAAACACGCACGTATAAAACAAAAGTTAAAAATGCACAAGAGGCACACGAA
>CALRFB010000048.1 GCA_943356455.1 Candidatus Nomurabacteria bacterium
CAAAGAGTTCAAGTCTGAAAGTTATTTAGAGTCCAGTATTCGTGAACCAAAACCCTATTTGGAGCAGTACAATATATCCCGAAGTTTTGATGAGAAGCCTGTAACTTTGGAATCTCAGCTCGATCGTTTCTCGAGAGATAAAATTTATACAGGATTTAAGAAAGCATGTCATTCAATGTATAGGTTTGATTCTTCGGATGAGGTACGGATGGCGTATCTTCTCGATAAAGAGCAGTCGGTAGAAGACTGGCTCAGACCAGCTCCGAATCAATTCGAGGGTCTATATTGGCGTGACGAAGCTGGCAATTCGCAACACCGCTATGAGCCAGATTTTGTAGTTGAGTTTGAGCACGAAATTGTGATGATTGAAGTAAAGCCAAGTGGTGAGATAAAAGACCTAGGCGTACAAGAGAAAAAGAAAACCGCGGACAAGTATTGCGAGCTTGTTTCAGCAAATGTAGGTAAACATGGGATAACGAAACCATGGCGATATGTAATTGTTCCCACGGAGAAGATTACTGTTAGTTCTACAGTGGCGGTGTTGTTGGCTCAAAATAGTTAAAATGACAAATTTATCTACCAAAGAAATAATAAAAGAAGCAAGGAGCCACCATCCTGACATATCTGATGTTGTGGTGGATAAGTTAAGTAATTTTTTAGCATCAGAATTGAATGAAAATGAATTAAACCTTGTTTCGCTCAAACAAATAACGAACGAGCTTCTCGGTGCTCTGATGAACCCAACGGCAAAAAATGAAAATTAAGAAAATAAAAATTTCATGGTTTAGGGGCGCAGCAGATCAAGTAGAACTTGATTTAAATTTGAAGTCATTAGTTCTTTATGGAGAAAATGGTGCTGGAAAGTCATCCTTTGTTGATGCGGTTGAGCACAATATTAATAACGGAAGAATCAACCACCTTGCTCATGAGTATAGTGGCAAAAGGCAAGAAAAAGCAGTTTTAAATACCCACATACCTAAAAATCAAAATGGGGATATTGCCATCACCTTGGAAGATAATTCTACTGTTGAAACAAAAATTCAAAATAACGGCAGTTTTACTGTTGTGCCCGCAATTTCAGATATCAGTTCCTGGGATTATCGGCGAACCATTCTTCGTCAAAACGAAGTGGCGGACTTTATCGCGAATACCAAAGGAGATAAATACTCTGCTCTATTGCCATTGTTAGGGTTAGGCCACTTAGAAATAATTGCAGAAAATTTACGAAAAATTGAAAGAAATCTTTCAATAGTGGGTACCCTTGATGCCAAGAGGGCAGAAATAAGTAAAACGGATCAAAAAGGAAAGCTTGTCTTTAAGAACGCGACTAAGGCGAGCATTGAACTTGATTTAAAAAAATTATACAAAACCTACTGCAAAAAGACGCCAACGGCTGAAACGCTACCCGAGCTACTGACGGACACACTAACCGCTCTTCAGCTTAAAATTACACATCAATCCATAGAGCAAAAGAGATACTCATCATTTTTGGAACTTTCGAAGTTAGATATTAAGACTAATCTGGGTGACATAAAAGCAAGTGCCATTAAACTTGGTGAGTCAGCTAATCCTTTGATTGCGGAAAAGCTTAATGTTTTGAGAGCTGCCACTTCCTATTCTGAAAAGAATAAAGATGATGAAATAGAGTGCCCAGCTTGTGGCAAGCCAGTTTCGTCGGCGGTATTTGCTTCTCATATTAAGGCAGAAGAAATAGCGTTAAAAGAAGCTGTTGTAAACTTTAATCTACACAAAACTGATATAAGTACTCTTTGTGAAAATTTGCAGAATCTTAAACGAATTTTGTCTCATGATCAAATAAAAGACTGGAAGGACAAACAAGATCGTACTGCAGTCAGCTTCATCGAATCTATGGAGGTTGAGAAAGTTCGCAACGCATGTACCAGTGAAATTCAGGCTGAAATTGAAAACAAAATAGTTTCCATAATTGAAAAAGCAAAAAAAGAGGTGGTTAACCCTCTTCCAGATGTTGCTGAATTAGTCACCGACAAAGAAAAGCTTGAAACACTTCAGCAAATGAGCAGGGCTTCTGAACTTAAAAAGAAAGTCAGGGATGCTGAAGAATTGATTGCTTTCATGTCTACATTACAAAAACTCTATCGCGAACAAATAAGAACTCAAGCATCTACAGTCATTAGCACAATATCAGCTGACATAGCTTGTATGTGGGGGATATTACATCCTAACGAAAAAATAGAGGACGTTAAATTGTGTCTCCCTGATGATATTGATAAAGCAATCGAAGTAGGTTTAAAGTTTTATGGAATTGATCAAGACTCTCCTCGCCTAACTTTATCTGAAGGGCACAGGAATAGTTTGGGTCTTTGTATTTTCCTTGCGATGACCAAAGAGGACGTCAATAATCCCGTCATTTTAGACGATGTCGTAGTTAGCTTCGATCGTAACCACAGAGGAATGGTCGGGACACTTTTGGAGAAAGAGTTTTCAAATAGACAGGTCATACTTTTTACTCACGAACGAGACTGGTACATTGATTTGCGGGCGCAATTAGACCCAAAAAGGTGGGAGTTCAAAACTCTCATGCCTTGGGAAAATCCAGAGGTTGGTATTAGATTTTCAACAAAACAATATACCTTTGACGATGCTAGGGCATTTTTGCCACTATCTCCTGATTCTGCAGGAAATACAGCTCGTAAAATTATGGATGCCTACATACCCGTTCTTGCTGAATCGTTGAAGATTGGCCTTCCTTATCTGCACAGAGAAAGAAACGACCACAGGATGTCCCATGAGTTTTTGGAAAAAATTGCGTCATCGTCAACTTCGTTTCAAATAAAGCGTGACGGAACAAATTATGAGCCATTCAACGAAGCACTAAATGATATAAAAGCTGCTGATCGCCTAGTTGTATCTTGGGCTAATAGGTCATCTCATGAATTTAATATTGTTGAAAAAGAAGCATCTGCGTTAATAGATGCATGCGAAAAAGCAGTAGCTAGATTTACCTGTACAAATTGCAGTAAAGACGTAAACAATTTAACAAATGAGAAGTCTGGCTTTAAACAGTGCTCTTGTGGTTATATAAAGTGGAAGTATTAAAATGGACATGGATGAACTACGCGACAATTTAATAGCAGGGTCAGGCATCCCAGTCGCTGAACCACAACAGGTTCTTCCAAATGAGAGACCGGGCAAGTTTACTGACATACCTGATACGGTAATCGTCTCCTTCTCAACCTACATGCAGGTCGTTTTAAATATGTCAGAAGGAACTAAACACCAAAGTATTGATGTAAAAAAGAATTTGGAAAATACAAAGAATATGTTCCGTGATGGTGTCAAATACAACGATGATTTATGGATGCAACATACGGCTGCCTCAGTCAGAGAGATTGTGGGTTTTGTAAATATCGATGGAGAGGATTTTTACAAAGCTCACAGTAGTATTCCCACTTATGCAACAAACCAAACAATTAAAGATCAACTCGATAGAATCATTTCTATAAGATCTTATCTCTCGGATGTTGTTCATTTCGTTCATGGTAATAGATTTGGAATAATTCAAAGGTTATATCCGAATGATGGATATTCAACCATGAGAAAAGAAAAGTTTTTTCAAGATGAGGAGATGGCTTTTGAAAAAGTTTGTATTGATTTTGTATACACACTTAACGATATTTTTGTAAAGTACTGCGTCGGTGTTGTCACAGATAATACACAAACAACTGTATGAACCAACTTCAAATTCATAAAAAAATTGACGACTTTTTGAAAGCTGGCACAGCCACAGCGTCTATTGAGGTTGCTCAAGAATTGATTGGATATAACTCTGACGCAAAACGATATTTCTTTTCAATAGCTACCGAACAATG
>CALRFB010000049.1 GCA_943356455.1 Candidatus Nomurabacteria bacterium
GTCCCTGCAACTCATGTTATTGCCACAGTAACACTTGCCAATGGTAAAATTGTTGCTGCTCAAAACATGACTCTTGTCGGTGACCCAACAACCATTTATCCTGTTGCTACTCCAGTAACTCCTGTGGTACACATCTTCAAATATATAGATGGTGCACAGGCTACAGCAGTAACTGCAAACAATGTTGCTTTCCCGATGTTTACTTCAACATACAATGCCCCGTTTACTCTCAGCCCAACAGGCTGGACTACTGGTGATATTGCATACGAAGCTTCAACATCACCGATGACACTTGGTTCATCGTATAGCGCTGAAGAAACACTCAGTACAAGCCTTGTTGGCACAACGTGTGATACAACACATACGTATGCATTGGTTGGCTACGGAACTGGTAATACACTTGCTGAAGCGAATCTCGCTACACCAAGCACAACGATTCCAGCTTTCACCAACCTACAGGGCGACAAATATATCATTGTTAAAAATCATCTCTGCTCTCCTGTAGCTACAACTACAAGTATTAGTGGTATGAAATACAATGACCTCAATCGCAACGGCCAAAAAGATGCCAATGAACCTGGACTTTCTGGCTGGGTGATTCGCCTCCTTACGAAAAATACGCAAGGAAAAAATACTCTTGTAACAACGGCAACGACAGATGTAAATGGCAACTATACATTTTCAAACGTTGTTGCAAGAACATATGATGTTCGCGAAACTCACAAAAAAGGCTGGAAACGTATGAGTCAAAATCCACAGGATATTGTCATCGTTGCCGGCTCTGTTGTGACCGATGTCAATTTCGGTAATGCAGTGAAACATCGTAATGAACACGAAGACAATGATCGTGACGATAATCGCGATGATCATGGTGGTAACTACTATGCCCATAGTGGACACAGCAACTACACCACTGAACACGGCAATGCCGATCATAGTCATAGGTAATACCACTCGCTAGCAATATAGTACGCTATATGTGCGAAGGCCCCGACTTAGAGTCGGGGTTTTGTAATGGTATAAATGAATTCACGGCATATAAAGCATGAATACACCTGACAAAAAGAACAGCAAGGGCACAGATGTCGGGACAGATTTTTTCGATGCACTTTGGGAAGAAAGCTGGACGTATATCAAAACCGTAGTCGATGTCGTACGCGAACCCGTGCTTATCCTCAATAGCGAATTGTGCATCATGGCCGCAAATGAATCGTTCTACCGGGTGTTTCAAACAGAATCAAAAAATACTGAGAATAAACTCGTCTATGAACTCGGAGATGGCCAATGGAATATACCGGCACTACGAAACTTGCTTGAAGATATTTTACCAAAGAATACTTTTTTCAAAGGTTTTGAAGTTACGCACGACTTCCCTGTTATTGGTCGCAAAATCATGATTTTAAACGCGAGGCAAATTCACTTCAATGCCGACCGTGCATTTGCTCCAATTATCATGCTAGCAATGGAAGACGTCACTGAAATGATGGGTGTGGCTGAGATGCTCGCTTTGCACACAAATGCATTTGAAGAAAAAATGGCTGATCGAACCACGACACTCGAAAAACAAATCGCTATACTACATAGCGAAATCAAAGAGTTGAAAAAGTATTAAAACTTTCCGTTTAAATACTTGCCTGCCAAACTAATGGCAAAAGACGGGAGAATAATAAAAACTGTTGCAAATAGTAGCCGGATTAAAACCTGCGTCGTTGTGGTGTCTGGAGTATTTGGGCCACCACCGGTAACGATGATGAGCATACCGATGATACCGAAAAGAATGGAAGCATATATGAAAATTTTTGTTGCGGTCTGTTGCATGGTTGTAGTATAGCAAATTACATGTATGAATCACGTGAAAAGAAAACCACTAAAACGGGTTTTCTCCTAGCGGGTTAAGGTAACAAAAAATCACCTTATTTCTAAAGTGATTTTTTGATGCTCGGGAGGTAGGGATCGAACCTACGACCAATCGCTTAACAGGCGACCGCTCTACCGCTGAGCTACTCCCGAATCTATTTTTGTGACGGCATTTATTGCCTTTATTTACTTAAAACACTGTTTAGTCCAAAAGGCTGCCGACGGGATTATCCTATCAAAAAAACGCCGAAAAATCAAAGGCCTATACAAGCCCAACATGTTGACGATGTGTCAAAAGACTTGGCTAGCGGAAAAAGCTGTCAGTACCTCTCTTGCCTTCCGTCATCTATACTGTACAGGTCGCTGTACTTATCCATAATATATAACGTAACTATGACTATGAAAAAACTGTTATTAGGGGTGCTTTCTTTGGCTTTTGTTCTCGGGGGTGTATCTGTCGCCCGTGCGGACAATGACAGCAAAGATTTTAGTAAAAATGAACGCGAAGCTCGTGATGTTGGATCCACGCTTGAGGTCCACATTAGCAATGGTGGTAAAGTTCTCGTTCGTGGCGCAGTCGTCACGGCCGTAAACGGTTCTACTATTACCGCAACGACAACATGGGGTCCTTCTGTGATGACATGGAATGTCACAACAGACGGTTCAACAAAACTTATTCGTCGCTTTGGTGGCAATTCCACAATAACCGAAATCGCAATTGGAGATTTTATTAGCTTCCAAGGAACACTTACAAATGGTGGCACATCAATGACCGTTTTGGCCAAGACAATAAAAGATTGGTCAATTCAGAAAAAGAACGCAACATTTGAAGGTACTGTTGCAAGTGTGACTGGTTCGACGTTTGTTCTAACATCAAAAAATCGTGGCAATGTAACAGTAACCACAACAGCTACAACTGAAATCAAGAAAGGTGATGTTGCTGGTGTTTTTTCTGACATAACTGTCGGTAGCTCAGTCACAGCAACTGGTATCCTCAACAATATTTCGACAACACTCGACGCTAGCAAGGTTGTAGTTAAGATTGTAAAACCTGAAGCTATGACCAAAGAAGGTGTTGTAAAGTCCATCGCTAGCACAACTGCTCCAACGACGTTTGTTCTCTCGTCTGGTGGTATCGACTACACAGTGAAAGTAGCAACAAGCACATCTATTCTCACCAATAACTGGCTTGCAACTTCTCTCACGAACCTCGCAGTAAACCACAACATGCGCGTGTATGGTGTCGTCAATGCCGACAATACAATCGACGCAACAGTAGTTCGTGATACAAATCTTTAGTCCTATCCTCAATAAAAAAATCCTCCGCATGGGGGATTTTTTTTATATCACTATAGTATACTGTTCATATGCAACGTATCACCCCACTACTTCGCGAGACGTATGAGCTCTGGAGAACCAGCAATCCCTCA
>CALRFB010000050.1 GCA_943356455.1 Candidatus Nomurabacteria bacterium
ACAAAACCAAAAGTTTGGGCAGCCATGTCGTTCGCTGGATACACGCGCCATTTATCTTGAAAAAGTTTAACGCCACTAAGCTTTAATGTATCTATTTTATCGGCCATCTCTCGTGATAAACGTACAGAAATCTCTTCGTAAGGGTCACCTTTTTTGCCAGACTTTTGAATAAATTCTTCGTGATTGATAGGTACGATTGCATTGATGGCTTTATATGTACTTTCTTCATCTGAAATAGTATCTGGAACAAGCGCCATCTTGAAACCACTCATTTGAGACGCCGCGGAAATCAGTTGCCCGTCATTTTTTTGAAAATAAATTGTACCACGATCAACGGTGGTAGATTTAGGTGCGATGTATTGTGCATCTGCATCCTCTTTAAACTGTTTACCGTGGATAACCTGAATATAAAAAAGCCGCACTACGATGAGGCAGGCTACGAGACCAACCACGATAGAAAGTATAGCTACGCGCGGTTTAGAATTATTGAGAAATTTAACGGACATGCAATGCAACACCAGGAGTAGCCGCGAACGTCGTATCTTCGACGTCATGGAAGCCCATAGTGACTGCATACATCATATCAAGTGATGAAGACTGCTCCAAATATGCGAGTTCAAGATTGTTGATTTCAGAAACAAGCTGTTTGGTTTTGGTTTCTAGTGCAATACGCTTAACAACAGAAAACGTAACCATGGATACAAAAACAGCATACAAAGCCACCATACCTCCAATTGCCCAAATGATTGATGTAGCAATTTTCTTTTCCGTATGATTGTTGGCTACTGCAATGGTGGTTTTCATATTATTTCTTTTCGATTATCCTCAATTTTGCGCTACGTGACCTTCGATTGCGTGCAATCTCTTCGTCAGTTGGCACAAGAGGTTTTTTAGTAATAATGGTTGCTGTTTTTTCGTCTGATTTAGATTTGAAAAATTGTTTTACGATTCGATCTTCGAGACTGTGGAATGAAATAACTACAAAGCGTCCGTTCGGTGCGAGGAGTTCGAAACCTGCCTTGAGAGCGCGTTCGAGTTCCCCAAGTTCGTCGTTAACATAAATACGGAGTGCTTGAAATGTGCGTGTGGCTGGATGTATTCGTTCTTTTTTATACCAGCGACCAACTGCATTTTCGATGATGTGCACGAGTCTACCAGTTGTTGTTATCACATCGAGTCGGCGTTCAGTCACGATTGCCTTGGCGATAAGTTTGGCATGTTTTTCTTCACCATACTCTCGCAAAATCCTTTCAAGTTCAGATTCATCGAGACGATTGACTACATCCATTGCAGTTTCTTCTGGGGACTTGTCGCCGGTTCCGAGAAACATGAGGAGTGGTTCGTCTTTTTGAAACGTTAAACCACGTCCATCTTCCAGCTGATCACTTGAGAATCCAAGATCAAGCAGAATGCCGTCTACAGATTCAATATCGAGAGCTGCTAGAGCATCTTGCATCTTGGCAAATGATTCATGGAGTAAAATGATTTTGCCATCGTATGTTTCGGCAAGGTCTGCACGACCTCTTTCGAGAGCGGCTTGATCTTTGTCGAATGCCACCAGAAGAACGTTGTCGGCTGAAGCCACAATTTTTTTACTGTGACCACCGCGTCCAAATGTGCCATCGACATACGTACCGCCGTCTTTTACGGCGAGACCATTGACTGATTCTTCAAGTAAGACAGTTTCGTGAGCCATACTAGAGAACCCCAACTTCACCCAACTTTTCGGCCAAACGATCAGCTTCTTTTTCGAATATTTGTTTCATATTCTTCCAAGCTGATTCGTTCCAGATTTCGATACGACTTTGCACGCCTACGAGTACAACTTTTTCTGCGAGTTTCGCACGGTCCTTTAAAAATTCTGGAACCAATATGCGACCTGCAGAATCGACTGGTGTGTCTGTCGCTCCTCCGATCATGTAGCGGTTGAAACTTCGGTTTTCTGCAGTGAGGAGTGAAGCCTCAGAAAGTTTGCCGGAGATTTTTTTCCACTCAGATTCAGTAAAGAGAAACAAGCAGCCGTCGAGGCCTGGGGTAACGACTACCGTCTTCCCCATCACCTTCCTGAATTTGGAAGGAAGTGAGAGTCGGTTTTTATCATCTAGGGTATGTGTGTATTCGCCGATGAGCATGTTTGAAAAATTGTTTACACTGTCGATCCCAGAAACCATGGCTGATGACCCTACGACCACCAGCCCACTTTGTCCCACTTGGTTACATTTTACTCCACTTTGTACTCTTGTGTCCCATTGTTTGTGTGGATAAAACACCTAGACATTGCCGATAAATAGTGTTATTTTAGGGGAAACATTCTTTAAACTCGACACTATGCAGACATCTTCTACCAACTCAGAAAATACCCCTGGAACTAACCAGGAAAACACGCAACAAAGCATTCCAAACTGTTCAGGAATCGAACGATTTTTTGATCCTAAAAGTGCAATCGAAACTCCTGATGGATTACATTTTCCAGGATTTATTCCAAGCTATGTACACGAGATAGATCCTCAAAGTGGTAAAACGACAAAAAAAAATGATGGCGACGGCACGGAAGCCACATTATTTGATTAATACGTGCAAACGGGTAAAAGCAAAGCCGCTCAGAACATCGAGCGGCTTTTTTATATCATTACTATTTTATTTTTGTACTATGAAATAGCAACAATCTTATATTCAGTAGTACCGGTAGGAGCTTGGAACGATACTATTTCTCCAACTTTTGCTCCCATGAGCGCAGAACCTAGTGGTGACTTGTGAGACAACTTCCCTGCTGTCATATCTGCTTCTTCGGCACCAACAATCGTCAGTGTACGTTCGCTTTGGTCTGAAACTTTCTGTACAACGACAGTTGCGCCGATATCTACCACATTGCCGATTTTTTTCTCAACAACCAACGAATTTTTTAACACATTCTCAATTTCTTCAATTCGTGTTTGTAGTTTACCCTGAGCCTCTCGTGCAGAATGGTATTCAGCATTTTCAGAAAGATCGCCAAGTGACTTGGCATATTCTACTGCTTCGATGATTTCTTTACGCTTGACGGTCGTCAACTCTTTGAGTTCAGCCTCAAGCTCAATTTTCTTTTCCTTACTTATATAATCTCCCATAAAGTGCAATTTTAGATTGATAAAGCCATGAAGTCAATTAGTCAAAGTAACTAGGCGTATTTTGTCGCATCCAGTCGATAGTAT